>CAIJNJ010000520.1 GCA_903821975.1 uncultured Bacteroidota bacterium | reverse complement strand
TATCCGTATGTGCGTGATGCAGGCGGTGCATAATGGCGTAAGCTCTCGGGCTCATATAAGAAGATCCTTGTGTGATATAAGAAAGGATAAAGAATACTTTCTCCCATCCCTTACTCATACTAAAGCCACCATGAGCAGCATACCTGTGCTGAAAAAACGTCTGGCAAAACAATGACGAATACCATAGTATGATAAAAAAAACTACGACTAACATAAAACTTAATTTTAGTGACCTCAAGCGAAATAGAGAGTTGCGGAGAAATTGAACTTTCACAAAGCCACCAAAGAATAACCAGAAGCGGAAAATATGGAATTAGAATAAACGCTATGTCTATGACTTTATAAAGATAGATCATTTAATGTTAAGGAAATACTGTAATTGTGATTACACAATGCAGTCTTGAAAAAGAAAAAACTACCTTGCGTGGCGTCATTCGTTGCAACAGCTCCTATTTGCTACGCAAAATAAAGAATGATCTTTCGCATCAAATGTGCTTTTCACCATCTGTTAGTTTTGGAGCGAGTGCCGTATTAGGCACTGTAGGTGTTATATCATTTGCATGTTCACGCACTACTCCCCAGAAAGTTTTGTCGGGCATCCCTCTTCTGTTTGCAATACAGCAATTCATGGAAGGTGTTTTGTGGCTGTCGTTATTACATCCTTCATGGGCACAGTGGGAAAAGCCTGCGATGTATGGATTCCTCGTATTTGCACAAATGGTATGGCCGATATATGTGCCTTTGTCCATATTACTGTTTGAAAACAATCCATTACGCAGGAGACTCATCTCTATGCTTACACTAATTGGCATAGGCCTGGCCGGATACCTTGGGTTTTGCCTTTATTATTATCCTGTTTCGGTAATGGCAGGCATGCACCATATTAAATATGAGTTTGGTTTTGCCCTTGCTAATAAATGGTACTTCGGTTTGTTGTATTTTCTGCCAACTATTCTGTCGCCCTTGTTTTCAAGCCGAAAACCCCTGCACTGGCTTGGTTATCTTTTTCTCGCATCATATGTCTTAGCAAGGCTGCTTTTGTTTTATTTCATCATATCTGTATGGTGTTTCTTTGGTGCGGTTATCAGCATCAGTGTTTTAGTGATGATATTGAAATTCCGGAAAGAGATCAAAACAAAACCAGATCAAACACCATGCTGAGCAATGGCTTTTACAGATAAAGCTATTGTTACTTCTATTGTGTGGGTAGCTTTGTCGTTAACCAGGGTCACAAAACTACCTTCCTGCAATACGCCATCCAATACCATTTTTATATGATCAACTCCTGTTTGTTTTTGCAGAACAGTAATATGGTATTCAGTATCGAAGTAGCGGTAGTCTACAGTATAACTTTCCCATTCTGCAGGTACACACGGATAAAAGGAGAGTTTACAACCCTCTTGCCTTATGCCCAATAGCCATTCGGTAATAAGCTGGTACATCCATCCGGCAGAACCGGTATACCATGTCCAGCCACCGCGACCTTTATTCTGCAATACAGAATATACATCTGCGGCAACAACATAAGGTTCTACTTTGTATACTGCAATTTGTTCTTCCGTGCTGCCATGGTGTATAGGATTGATCATATTCAAAAGCTCCCATGCACGCTTCGGGTTACCGGATTTTGCATAAGCCATTATCATCCATATTGCAGCATGTGTATATTGCCCGCCGTTTTCTCTTATACCGGGTACATAACCTTTTATATAGCCGGGATCTAAAGAAGATTTATCAAAAGGCGGGTTCAAAAGCTGGATAAAATTATCCTCGCGATGTACAAGACGTTTGTCTGCAGACGCAAGTGCAATACGCGTGCGTTCAGGGTCGCCGGCACCTGAAAGTATAGCCCAGCTTTGTGAGATAGAGTCTATCTGGCACTCGGCATTTCCTGACGAGCCAAGCGGCGTACCATCATCGAAATATGCTCTCCGGTACCAGTTACCGTCCCATCCATGTTGTTCAATACTTGCCTTTAACCTAGCGGCTTCTATTATACACTTCTCTGCAAATGCGTCATCTGAATGATCTCTTGCAACAGTTGAAAATTTCGTAAGCGTATCATACAGGAAAAAGCTGAGCCATATACTCTCGCCTTTACCCTCTTTACCAACTTTGTCCATTCCATCGTTCCAGTCGCCGGAACCCATAAGCGAAAGACCATGAACGCCAAACTTTAAACTAAAGTTGATCGACCGTACACAATGCTCATACAAAGTGGCAGATTCACTGGAACGGCCGGGCAACGAATAGTTAGATTCTTCTCCATGGTTCAATAACCGGTCTTCAAGAAAATAAACGTTTTGATCTAATATCCCCTTATCACCTGTTTTTAATACATATGCAGCAGTTACAAATGGTAACCACAACATATCATCGGAACAACGGGTTCTGACACCATGTCCGGCCGGTGGATGCCACCAATGCTGCACATCACCCTCTATAAACTGGCGGGACGCGCTAAGCAATATCTGCTTGCGGGCAAGAACAGGGTGAGTCTGAACAACAGCAAGAACATCCTGTAACTGATCCCTGAAGCCATATGCCCCACCCGACTGATAATAACCACTACGTGCCCATAGTCTGCAGGCAATGGTCTGGTACTGTAACCAACCGTTGGCAAGAATATTAAGCGCCGGGTCAGGTGTAGTAACACGGAGTATGCCAAGTGCATGCACCCAGTATTTTTTAATTCTTTCCAATGAATCCTGTGCTGCGGTTGCCCCCCTGAATTTCAGAATTGTCTTGCTTGCGTCATTCATATTTTTGCCAACCCCCAACCTGAATGTTATTTCACGTTCCTGGTCGTCAGCTAAAACAAGCACCGATTGCAGGGCACCACAAGGATCCAATGCTGCCCCGACCTTACCGGAAAGTTTGACCCTTGACATTACATCCGGGTTTTTGAGTGTTCCATTACGCCCTTTAAATTCTGTCCGATCACCTGTAACCGTCCGCAAAGAATCATCGACATCAAAAAATGCAACCTGCCCGGCAAACTCCTTATTATAAGAGTTCCGAGCCAAAAGGGCACTACTGTTAAGGTCTAACTCAGTGACGATATGCATTGCATTTTTTGGGCGCAGATCCCCCAGTACCCATTCTACATAACCGGTAATGGATATACGGCGCTACCTACCCGAGCTGTTCCTTAATTTTATAGTTATGAATTTCACAGGTGCCTCACAATCAGCAAATACAGTCATCTCTGACGCGATACCGTCTTCAAGGTGTTCAAAAACACTATATCCAAACCCATGCCGTGTAATGTATGCCGACTTGCCACAAACCGGCAGCGGAGCCGGAGACCAGAAGTGCCCGCTTTCTTCATCGCGTAAATAAAATGCTTCACCACTCCGGTCAGACACAGGGTCATTTTCCCATGGCGTAAGCCGGAATTCATGCGCATTATTGATCCAGGTATAAGACTGGCCACATTCGGAAATAACAGAGCCAAATGACTTGTTAGCTAATACATTGCACCATGGTGCAGGTGTATGTTTGCCGGGTGTAGTTATGATAACGTACTCTCTCCCATCTGGAGAAAAACCACCGGTGCCGTTAAAATAAACCAGGTTGGCAGGTAATGTTACTCCTGTTTCCGATAAGGAGAAAGATCGTTCAGGAGTAATATATGGGATCACACTTTTGGTAGCGCTTTTCCTGTTTAAATGATCCTCGAGCGAGCCGCGCTTATCAGAGATACTGATGCGAGCGACGGTCTGGAACAGGATGCGATCCTCATTTGATATCTGATCTGAAGCCCTGACAAAAATACCACCAGGGTGATCTGTAAGTTCGGCACCAACTCCTGCCGCAATGAGGCTGAGTATCTGGTTTTGTAACACCTGCCTGTAAACACCTTGGTCTTCATTCCATATTACGAGGTCTGCGGCCAGGCCCTTTAAACGCCAGTATGCATGGGCTTGTACCAGTTGCTTCGCAAGTTCTATACTCGACTGGTCTTCGATCTCTAAGAGTACAATTGGTAAATCACCGGAGACAGAATAGCCCCATAAGCCAGATTGTCCACGGTTATTTTTCTGTATTACTGATGTTTCGGCTCTTAGCAATGGATTGGTAAATATTATAGAACTGGCAAGTTGTCCATAGAGCTGAGCATCGGACTCTGTAGCATTAATCTGCCGCAAAACCACCTGGCTGTGTGTCCATGCCAGCTCAAAGACACGATCCTTGTGATGCTTATCCTGGTATTTTTCTATAAGACTTTGGCATGTATCTCTTGTTTCGGCGATGCCTGTTATCATATCTATGATCACCGTTTCATCAGCGGGTATCGTTAACCTGTAACGTATAGAAACTATAGGATCCAGTACAGAGCCCTGTGTATTAGACAGGGAGCCCGCGGTTGCCATAGCAGCGGGGTTAACAACGGTATTACCACGGCCGATGAACTTCATGCGGTCTGTTTCGTACGATACCTTTTCAGCATTTGCTCCATGCAAAGTGACGAGGTGAAACATCCATGGTGGTCGCTCCTCTACCGAGCGTGGCCTGCGCGTGCAAATGATTGCATGCCGCTGCTCGATAATTTCCGTTTGCACAAACAGGTTACTGAAAGCCGGGTGTATAGCATCTGCCGCGGGAGAGGTCAAAACAACCTCTGCATAGCTGGTAATCTCAATAATTTTCTTCTTGCGGGATCTGTTTGTGATGTGTACACGACGCATCTCAATATCATCTTCGGGGGAGACAACTACTTCTGTATGTGTTTCAATGCTATTGTCAATTCGCCTGAATTCTGCACGGCCCTGTGTGAACGTAGCTTCGTATTTCTTGGCTGGTGTAAGTGCAGGCTGGTGGGTATTTGACCAGTATGGGCCATCTTCCAGGTCCCTTATGTAACAGAATGTACCCCAGTTGTCGCATGTGCCATCTTCGCGCCAGCGGGTAACAGCAACATCTTTCCAGCGGCTGTATCCGCCACCTGCGTTTGTTATCATTACGTTGTACTTGCCATTAGATAACAACTGTATTTCCGGTATCTGTGTATTCGGGGTCTTAATAATTCTCATTTCTGTGTTACCGGAAACAGAACTTATAGCATCTATCTCAGTGGCGTGAGCATAGTATGTTGTTGTTTTTGGTATACGCTCCTGCAGTAATAATAAGGTAGCCTGGAATTGCAACTCAGCCTCAAAGCGTTTCTGCATTGGCTGACCAAGTAATGCGTATGCGATAGAGAGCAGGCTCATGCCCTGGTGGTGCGCCATATATGATTGTATAACCACATTAGTTTGCCCCCTCGGCACCCGTGATGGTGTATAATCAATTGCTTCAAACAGCCCATACCGGCCGGCAAAGCCTTCTGCAGATAATAATTCCATATTCCGGCATGCATCTTCAGGAGCTACCATTAATGCCAGAACAGATGCGTAGGGCGCAATAACAAGATCTTCCGC
>CAIJNJ010000519.1 GCA_903821975.1 uncultured Bacteroidota bacterium | reverse complement strand
TCACAAAATTTCCGTAGAAATCAAATCCCCGGATATTTGCTGACGGCGCAATTTGCGTACACAGAATTTCCTTATTAATATTTCCACCACCGCTGCTGCCCAACCTTACATAAGGTGCAGGGAGCATCTTAACTCTATAGCTAATCTTAGATAGTAACTTCATCCCGCCGAGAGTTTTAATACTTACAGATATGGTAGCGGAACCTTTATGTGCTGGAACGTAATTATAACCATTAGCACTGTATTCATTGGGAGTTATCGTTCCGTTATCTGTAGTTACGACAAGGCTCTTGCCATCTGTATGTTCGGCAACAATTGTCAGAGGATTCTCGACTCCTGAATACACAGCATTTAGTCTGTTAAATGATACAGCAGTATGCTGTGCGAAGGAATTTGTGATAAAATATAAAGAGACTATTGTTAATAGCACCACACCTCTAATCAGTTTAAACGATTTTATTAAAGACATGCTAATAACTTTGATCGCAATTCAATTATCTCTCCGCCATATCCGGCAGTCCATTCATCATCTTCAGTGTTGTTGCCGCAAGTACATCTATACCTTTTGCAGGTACATTTTCAAAAATAAATACCGCCTCATCTTTTGAGATGTCATGAGCATAAATAGCGGAGACATCAGGGCGGTTGCCTGCATGCCATACCACCATGCCCAGCATAGGTTGTATACCCACATACCAGCCTAAGCCATAGCCCGCTATGCCGCTTCCTAGAAGCGTACCTGTAATAGCTGATTCCCCGTTCTTTAGCTTTACCGGTGTCATCGCTTCTTTCATAGATGCCAGGCTAATGAGTTTCGCGGAGAAATAAGCATTATCGAACTCAGCCATATCATCGGTGGTGCTTACGAGGCCGTCCATCCGGTTTTCAAGATGGCTGCACTGCATACCTGCAGGGGCAAAAATGTATTTGCCGAAACAGTCCTGCAGTGACATGCCGGATAGCTTTTCTACAAGTGCCGCCAGCAGGGCGTAATTGATGCTGGAGTAGTGCCACTCTTCACCGGGCTTGCAGAGCAATGGCTTGTCCCATTTCTTTAAAGCAGGCAACGCATCTGCATTGGCGAATGTTTTTGCCGGGTTTGCCCGGTCGGCTGAATCAAACACTTCATAAGATGGCAGGCCTGAAGTGTGTGAAAGCAATTGCCTTATAGTAATATTATTAAAAGGAAAATCAGGGACATATTTTACATAAAGGTCATCAAGGTTCAGCGCGCCTTTTTCTTTTAATTGCAGTATAGCGGTAGCCGTGAATATTTTTGTGACAGACGCCATGGAAAAAACAGATGAGTCTGTGTTCGGCGTGCTTATTGCATCATGGTTGCCAAAGGATCTTTTATATACAAGATTATCATGTAGGGTTGCGAGCGCATTACCAGTAAGTTGCTGGCCGGTGTATAAATTATCCAGTGCCTGGCTGAAGCTTTCCTGGGCCATAGCAGTGATGCTAAAAAGTACTGCGGCTATAAATGTTATTATGCGGGCATGAACGTTTCTTTCCATATGCATAAAATTCATTTTGTTTACTTTACTAAAGATATGATAATAATTTTGAACACAAACAATAACCCACCCAAAAATTCTAACTTGCATTTCCTTTTAAAAGCAATTCATGGGCTACCATTTACCCATTTAACTTTTTTAACCTTGACTTTATGTCCTTGACTCAACTGAAAAACTATTCTGAAGGCAAATGGGTTGCCGGAACCAAAACAGGCGAAACATTGCACAATGCCGTTACCGGCGCAGCTATATATACCGCCAGCAGCGATGGCCTCGATTTTGGCGCCATGATGCAGTATGCCCGTAAAGTGGGTGGCCCTGCCCTGCGCAAGCTCACCTTCCAGCAGCGCGGCCTTATGCTCAAAGCACTGGCCCTGCACCTTATGGAGCGCAAAGAATACTTTTATACCATCAGTGCATTTACAGGCGCTACCCGTGCCGATTCGTGGGTGGATATTGAAGGTGGTATCGGTAATCTTTTTGCCAATGCCAGTCTCCGCCGCCAGTTCCCCGATGAGCGATTTTATGTGGATGGCGATACCGCCAAACTTTCAAAAAACAATACCTTTATAGGCCAGCACATCATGGTGCCGCGCGAAGGGGTTGCTATACATATTAATGCCTTAAACTTCCCGGTATGGGGCATGCTGGAGAAGATCGCCGTGAACCTGATGGCAGGCGTACCCGCTATCGTAAAGCCGGCGACGCTCACCTCTTACCTCACCGAGGCAGTGTTTGAGGAGATCATAAAGTCAGAGATTTTCCCGGCAGGCTCACTGCAGCTTATCTGCGGCTCCGCCCGCGGCATTCTTGATCATATAGAAACACAGGATGTTGTCACCTTCACCGGTTCTGCATCTACAGGGCGCATGCTTAAATCGCACCCGCGCATACTGTCTGAGGCGGTGCCGTTCAATATGGAAGCCGATTCGCTCAACTGCTGTATCCTTGCCCCTGATGTGCATCCCGGTATGGCAGAGTTCGATATCTTCATCAAGGAAGTAGTGCGTGAAGTAACCACCAAGGCAGGGCAGAAATGTACTGCTATACGCCGCATCATAGTGCCGGCAGACAGGGTGGAAGATGTGCAGATAGCCCTGGGCAAACGCCTGCAGACCAATACTATCGGTGATCCTGCTGTAAAGGAAGTACGTATGGGGCCGCTCGCAGGTATCTCGCAGCGTAATGAAGTGCGTGAAAAAGTGCAGCAGCTTGCCAAATCACAAAACATTGTGATCGGCGACATGGAGCATTTTGAAGTGATAGGTGCCGATAAAGAAAAGGGTGCCTTCCTGCCACCGCTTATATTCCTGAATACAGATCCTTTTAAAAATACCGACTGCCACAACATAGAAGCATTTGGCCCTGTGTCTACCATCATTCCATATTCCACTATTGATGATGCCATACAACTCGCCCGCATGGGCATGGGCTCACTGGTAGCCTCTGTGGTTACTGCCAATGACGATATCGCCAAAGAGATCGTACTTGGTGTGGCCAGCATGCACGGTCGTATACTTGTGCTCAATGCCGATTGTGCCAAAGAAAGCACCGGCCACGGTTCGCCGTTGCCTATGCTGGTACATGGCGGCCCCGGCAGGGCGGGTGGCGGCGAGGAGATGGGGGGCAAGCGCGGTATCCTGCATTACTTGCAGCGCACCGCCATACAAGGCTCGCCTACCACGCTCACACGTATCACCAACGTATACCAGCAGCACGGTAAGCAGCATGAAACAGATATTCACCCGTTCAAAAAATACTTTGAAGAGCTGGAAATTGGTGAAACACTCGTCACTGCAAAACATACCGTTACCGAGGCCGACATCACCAACTTTGCCAATGTAAGCGGCGACAACTTCTACGCCCACATGGATGCCACTTCACTGGAGGGTACCATCTTTACGGGACGTGTCGCGCATGGTTACTTTGTGCTGTCTAAGGCTGCCGGTCTATTCGTAGATGCGAAGAAAGGCCCGGTGCTGCTTAACTACGGTATAGACGAAGCCCGCTTCACCAAGCCTGTTTATCCCGGCATGACCATAGGCGTACGCCTTACGGTAAAAGAAAAGACAGCCCAGGAAAAACGCACACCCGAAGATATTGCCAAAGGTATTGTACGCTGGCTTGTGGATGTATATGACGAAACCGGCGAGACCGTAGCCATTGCAACAATACTTACCATGGTGAAAATGAAAAACCAGGAGGGGTAAGTTGATAGGTTAATAGGTTTATAGGTTGATAGGTTGATAAGTTGGGATGCAGCGTTGCTGTTTCGGATTTGCAATCCGAAACCCAATTGTCCGGGATTTGTAATCTCGCTGCTCAACTAAAATTTGTGGATATCTTTTTCTTCAACGGTATACCTGCGGCATAAAGTTTGCTGCATTTTATGGTTTGTAGAATTTACGAATTCTGAAAATTCTGTAATTCTACAATTCTGATCAATGGGGTGTCGAATGGGGCTTAAGAAAAAATGTAATATGAGCTCTGGTAAAGGAATAGCTCAGACGTTATCCACAAAAGTTATCCACAAAAAAATATTTTCCCTTGTCCGCCGAAGCTTTTGCGAAGAAGGATTTGGGTTTTAAAATACTTTTTAGCGGGTAGTTTGCATTAAAATAAATGTTGTTTTATTTGAATTTATTAACTTAGCATTGGTCAATGAAATATCCACGTCTACTTTCGTCAGGTGCCAATAACCGGGTAATTGCACTTTCGGAAACGGAAGTAGCTAAACTATTTATCGGCGATACCCGGTCCGATATTGGATCTGAAGCGGAGAAGATGAAGTTTGCCAATTCTGTAAACGGATTGGTCGCACGTTTTTCCAGGTTAGATTTTAATGAAGAACTGCAGGCCGAATTGCTGGTGATGGAACGTATATACCCGATAGATTACCGGGCATATGAAGTCGAAAAACGTGAATTATGGTGGGAAGTATTTGAACATGAACTAGCGGCATTGCATAAAGCGGGATTTGTACATCGTGATATAAAACGTCCTTCAAATCTCACAGGCCTTGCATTTGATAATATTTTGCTCTCGAATGAAGGCCTGCGGTTAATTGATGTGGGTATATCTGCACTGCACAGCCAGGTAGGCGACAACTTGTTTAATAAATACCTGCAAACAGAGCTTCAGGAAATGCAGGAGTTCAGGGAGTATTTCCTTAACCGATAGTCCGAACTGCTACTTGTGTTTTTGCCGCATTGTTGCCGTTAAAAATCACCTCGCTTATTTTTTTACACGGCTTGGGTCCATGATATAAGGCTCGGCCATCTTGGTTATCTTTTGGGTAAAATAACGGCGCTCAAAAAAATCATCCCATGTGCCTGTACCTGTGATGATGGATTGTGAAAAATAAGGCCGGCTGTCCGGATAATACACCCAGAACAATGGCTCTTCTTTTACGGTGCCATCTGGCTGGGTAACAGCACTTACAGGGGCAAGGCCAATGATGCGTACAGTGATCTCGCCGGTGTTTACATAAAGAGAGTCCTCTTTTATAATGTACTTCGTAACGTGGGTATTGGCAGTTGTCGCTTTTCCAAACTGGGCAGAAAATTCTTCCTTGGTTAGTTCTCGTGTGAAGCGATCATCTGTGTTGGCATAAGCCTTTACTTTTCCATCGTTAATGCCATTTATCAGTACGTCAAACAGGGGCCTGCGATAGTTGGCCAAGCCAAAAAGCTTGTCATCGGTTGTGCTGATCTCTTCCCAAATACGCCTTCTTCGCAAAAGATCGCTCATCTTGATAAAATGCCATGGTTCGAAATGACCTTGAGCTACTTTTTCAGTTCCGGTAGCTGTTTTGGGAAGCGCAGTGATCTGTGCAGACGCAGTCGGGCCTGTAGCAAAGAAAGTTGCAGCTAATGCTGCTATGGCGATTTGGAGCTTCATAAGCCTGATTTTGTAATTAAAGATAATGATTTTTAGATATGGAAGGCATATAAAGCCCCCGATTTGAATAAATTATAATAATCTGCTACTTTTGATATCCGTCCTAAAACAATAACGATATGCGTCACTCAGAAGGCCATGTAAGCCATGAGATACAACATGGTATTGCCACGATAGAATTTTTTCATCCTGCAAGCAATTCATTGCCATCGGCTATACTTACCGACCTTGCCAAAACTATCAACGACATAGGTATTGATAACCGTGTAAAAGTGATCGTGCTACGTAGCGCCGGAGAAAAAGCTTTTTGTGCCGGTGCATCTTTTGATGAACTTATGGCCATCAGCAATGAAGCAGAAGGGAAGAAATTTTTCAGCGGGTTTGCACATGTTATCAATGCTATGCGCAAATGCCACAAGCTGATCATTGGCCGTGTACAGGGCAAGGCTGTGGGCGGTGGTGTAGGCCTTATTGCCGCTACCGATTATGCTATTGCCACAGATGATTCTAGTGTAAAACTGAGCGAACTGGCAGTGGGCATTGGCCCATTCGTTGTAGGCCCGGCCGTGGAGCGTAAAGTTGGTGTATCAGCATTTGCGCAACTGGCTATTGATGCCACAGGCTGGCGCTCGGCAGAATGGGCGAAACGTAATTGCCTTTACTCAGAAGTACATAAAAGCATACTTGAAGTAGATGATGCTGTAGGCGCCCTTGCTGAGCAACTGGCACACAGCAGCCCTGATGCAATGGCGCAGCTTAAAAAGATATTCTGGCAGGGTACCGAGAACTGGGATACGCTCCTCTCTGAGCGTGCAGCCATCAGTGGCCACCTCGTACTAAGCACTTTCACAAGGAACGCGATAAACAAATTCAAGGCAAAACCCGTTAAGTAAGTTGATAGGTTGAAATGTTGAAAAGTTAAAAGGTTACAAGGCGCAGGATTTGCCCTATCAACTATTCAACCAATCAACTGGTCAACACTGCAACAAACATACAGTCCGCTTTATCACTGATGCCATTGATGAGTTGCGATTCTGCAAGCTTTAGGCCGGTTTGTTTGGTTACTTCAGTCACTACATCCTCATTCTCTTTTTTAAACACGGAGCAGGTAATGTAAATGAGCCTGCCGCCTGGTTTCAAGTGATGGGCTACGTTTACCGCTATTTTCCCTTGGATGGCGGAATATTTTTCTACAATGGCCGGGTCTAAGAAATAAAGCTGTTCGGGCGTGCGCGCCCATGTGCCGGAGCCACTGCACGGCGCATCGCAAATGATATTATCAAAGAGCTTGCCGCCAAGGGCTTTATCGAGTTGTTCTTTGTTGGTTACATTGGTTACGTGTGCTACAGGCAGTTCATGGCGGTATTGTTTGAAACGTTGTTTCAGGTTATGGATGATGCTTTCCCGCGCGTCTGATATGGTGAGGCGCACACCGGGCTCCATATCTTTAAGCAGCAGCGATTTGCCGCCTGCGCCTGAACAGCAGTCGTACCAGAGCTCATTCTTTTTCGGGTGAAAGAAAGTGCCCGTTTGCTGGGAGGATGCATCCTGTACTACATAAGTATCGGGTGGCAGCAGGGTATCTATCTTAGTGCCGTTTGGCAGCGACAGGCAGTTATCAGTAATAAAAGTAAAAGGTATCTGCTGCCCGTTAAGCAGGCTTATGAGTTTGCCCTTATCCTTGCGTATGCGTATAAACAGGTTGGGCTGCACCAGCATAGAGCCGAGCCATTCCTGCTTACTGATGCCGGGTGATAAAGCAAAATCAAACGGGAAGAGTGCCTCAGGATCAAAGGGGAATTCTTCGTTATGGTCATTAAGCCATGTCTCAAGAGAGAAATCTGAAAACCTGTTCTTGTCATTGAGCCATTGAGTCATTAAGCCATTGAGCCATTCATCGCCCTTTATTCCCTTAGCGCAGCGGTACCAGGTATAGGCCAGTGCGCTGAGCAGTTTCCGATCACGGCTGCCGAGGATAGGGTACTGTTTGAAATAGTTTTTGAGGAAATGCGCCAGCGGCAGGTCGCCACGGTATTGTTCAATAATGGCCTTAATATGTTGCCCTATGTAGCGCATGGGCTAAAATTAACGGTTTGAAGCGGATAGCAGAAATATTGATGAACTATATAATGAAATCCGGTTTTTTGTATTTTTCGTATATGTACCTCAAACCAAAACGACTATGGCTATTAATATCTACGACAGCTACACCAACCCGGTATCGGGAGAGACTTTTAAAGGGATGTCATTTACCCCTGAGGCGTATACCATGCAATGGATATTGCAGCCAAAGGGATATGTCCCTTTTGAGCATGTACATTATCACCAGGATGAGGTTTTTCATGTAAAAAAAGGGGAACTGAAAGTGGTAATAGCGGGGAAAGAACATATTGCCCGTGAAGGTGAGACAATAGTTGTTCCCAAGGGGCAGCCACATATTGCATCAAATAACCGCGAAGAGTTGCTGGATGCCGTCGTCGAATATAGGCCTGCGCTGGATCATGATAAGTTTGCCCAATGCTTTTGTGGCCTTACCGCTGATGGCTACCTGGACAAAAAGGGTGGAGTAAATATACCAATGATGGGCTATTTTTTGAAGAAGATGAAATGCAAAGCCATGGCACGCCCCACCAATATCCCCGCACCGGCATTTAATATGGCGCTCAATGTGTTTTATATTATGGGCTCGTTTAAGGGATGGGGGAAACTATATAAGAAGTATACTATTTAACCTAAGCACTCGTTCTTTCGTAAACGGATTGTTAAAGTAATAAGTATTTTTACTCCCGAGCAATCTTCAGCATATTTTTTGCGTCTAAAGCATAGACAAAATTGTAGACTTATGAAACGAGGGAATTTTCTGGCCATTTTGGGCCTTGTGGTAGTTACCGGCACATTGTCTACATCGTGCGTGCAGAAGAACTATTACAATGCCACGCCAAACAATAATAACAATAATACAAATGATATACACTCCTTTGATGAGGAGTTCAACGGTGGGGATAATTACGGTTGGTCATTCACAGATGCAGCCGACTCTGCATATGCCAGCATCAACAATGGCAGCTACCAGTATGTGGATTACAGCACGGTGAAATCAAATATGTCGGTAGTAGGTACCAGCATAAATGTTCAGAATAATTTTACGGTCAGCACACGCATAAAGTCCAATAATATAATGGGGCTGATCTTTGGTGCGTCGTCTTCAAGTGATGGTTATGCTTTTTATGTAGATACTGCCGGAAATTATTCTTTGTATGAAGAAGGCTCTACGGTCAATTCGTCTATACCGATCATTCCATCCACGCAGGACAGCCTGCATGCACATAAGAATGACTGGAACGTACTTGAAGTTGACCAGGCCAATGGGGTATGGACGGGCTATATCAATGGTACCCAGGTGTTCTCTATGGCTGCGAGGTCATTGAGTGGCGGTAGCTTCGGTTTTAAAGTGTTGCCGGGCACCATAGGTTATGCCGATTACTTAACCGCGAAAAACAACTAAGATTTGCGCTAACCGGCAGGTTTGGTAGTTTTGCTGCATGCATTTGTCATTTCGCCTTGTCTGTCTTTATCTTTTTGTCTCTGTACACTTTTGTACAGCGCAGCCATGCAAGACCGATGCTAAAGTTGTAAGCAGTAAAGAAGCCCTGCTTGCGTCTGTTAAGAGTGACCCTGCAAAAAGATTGGTAGACCTGAAGAAGATGATACCTGGGTTAGTAATGGATCTGCGTTACGCCACTACTAATAATTTCACAAAAACAGTATTGTACCATCACCCGGTTGCTTATCTCCGGCAGGCACCGGCAAGTGCTCTGAAGCAGGTGCAGGATGACCTGAATAAAAAAGGACTATCATTAAAGCTGTATGATGCATTTCGCCCGCTCAGCGTTACGTGCAAAATATGGAGGCTGGTACCGGACCGGCGTTATGCCGCTAATCCGCGTAAGGGCAGCAACCACAATCGCGGACTGGCTGTAGACTTAACGATCATTGATGTGAAAACAGGCAGGGAACTGGATATGGGTACGCCATTTGATAGTTTTACCGATACAGCCCACCATTCATTTACACAGTTACCCGCACAAGTGCTGGCAAATCGCAGGCTGCTGAAAAGTGTGATGAGAAAATATGGTTTTGACATAGTGCCGGATGAGTGGTGGCACTACCAATGGCGAAATAATGATGACTATGAAGTAATAGACCTTGACTTCGATGACCTGAAGTGATTATTGACGCTTGTGCATCATTACGTTCTTTGGAGGCTTTGTAGGATCTGTCTTAGGTCCCGGGGCTGCATCTTTCTGGTAGAACTCGTATGCTTTGTGCAGAATATTCCTGAATGCAAACCGCTGAACTAAAACCGTGTCTTTGTACTCATTAATAACGGCGTACATTCTGTCGGGGTCATAATCATCAGGCACATCTTCGTTATGGACAGTGACGTTCTTACTTCTTTTGTTCAGTGCCATAAAGTAGACGTCAGCGTGTTCATGCTGGCCGTGCATGCCTGTTATATCTATAGCAAAATCTTTAGGTGCGGTTCTTATAGCTTCGTTCATGTCCTGCAGGCCGTTAAGGTATCCCTCACAGTTCACATTCGCGAAGTACTTCAGGTAGGTCCTGGCCCTGCGCGCATTGAAAGCCTCGAGCCCGGTCATTACTTGTTTATCTGCCTGCACGGCCACTATAGAGTCTTTATCCCGGTTTACTACAAATGAATTGATGGGCTTGTCGAAATACTGCACCGAGACGCTCTTTATTTCGTAGTCGGGGATATTGAAAACGGTCCTGTCGCGCCAGTCTGATATTCTTGTGGTGTAGCGTGCAGTTATGTAACCATTAAAGCCGGGCACCTGCACTACGTATGGTTGGTGAGCCCCTTCTACCAGCATATTGGTGCCGGTATTATTTACCGATGCACCGCCTACGTAGAACACTTTCATCTTTTTGCCTGCGCGGTCGTACACTTCCACTTTGGTCGCGTCTGTCGATAAAACTTTTATTACGTTGTCCAGTGCTTTTTGGGTAACCGGGTACAACGGTACTTGCTGGGTAAATGTAGTGAGGATAAGGTTAAGCGTACTGGGCATTGCTTTGTATTGCTTGTTCACGATCCAGCCGGCATTGGTGCGTTCCACCAGCACAGATTCTCCGTCGTTTGAAACAATGAATATTTTGCCAATGGATGCGGTGTCCTTGATCGCAAACCCGGCCTCTGAAATGCTATATGGCGAACCCGAATTGCTGAATATGAAATAATAAATACCAAAACCCAGCAGGGCCAGAACAACGAGGTATAAGATTGTTTTACGCATCTGATGGGTTTTTAGTGTTCTGTTTTACTTCATACCGCCTTTTACGGAAGAACATATAGCAGGATGCAAACACAAGTACTGCGGCTATAGGAATGCTTACATTCACCACCTGCCACTGTGTCTTTTCTGCGGTACCCCTGCCGGTATCCAGCAGGCGCAGCTTCACTTGTTTTGAGCGGGATTCCAGTATGCCTGAAGGGTCTGTAAGGTATTCGAGACAGTTTAGCAGGAAGCTCTTATTGGCATAATACTTACCGTCGTACAAATAATACCCCATTGGTATCACGCCACTCTTTGTAGTGTAGTCATTCCTGAAAAGATCGCCAACCGATGTTACGATCATGCTGTTATTACTGTCGCACTCCTGCTTGAAGGGCATGTGCAGTGAATCAAGGAAAGCCAGGAATTCGGGAGCCAGCCTGTTCTTGTATGCAGAGGTAAATTTACCTTCAAGCAATACGGAAACAGGGCGGTACGGCTTGTTGAACATCTCATTGTTGAGCGGGAAGCTCATCATAGTGA
The DNA here is from genome assembly GCA_903821975.1 of uncultured Bacteroidota bacterium. Lineage (GTDB taxonomy): Bacteria > Bacteroidota > Bacteroidia > Chitinophagales > Chitinophagaceae > Nemorincola. The sequence continues at coordinate 6,195 of CAIJNJ010000519.1, read as the reverse complement.
GACTAACACGAACAGGGGCTTGTGACGTACGGCTGTACTTGGATGACTGCAGCAGCACTGTTTTTTTGATGCCGATGGTAAGTAGGGTATCAATACTGTTTGTGAACCGCCCGAGAATGAAATCCATATTCCTGACAATAGGATTGTCTGATGTAGGATTTAGTTTAGGGAAGTATACCCACTCGTGGAGTTCTGGCGAGCCATTATTCATTACGCGTGGCAGCGGCAGGTTTTGGCGGTCTTCAACAAGGTCGTTATTCACACGCACGCCGTATTTGAATAAGAGATCATCGATATCCAGCCCATATTCCATAGCCATGATCTGCGGCGGGTGTGCCTGCAGGCTATCCATGGACGCGTTGAGCTGGTTTATGTTCCAGAGCACATGGCCGCCGCGCATTATGTATTGATCGATACGCAGCTTTTCAGGGCCGGTAAAAGTTATCTTAGGCTGGTTAATGATAATGGCATCATAGGCGAGTGATATCTGCGATACACGGGAGAGGTCGAGCGTATCCATGTTGTAATATGCGGGCAGGCTTGACAGCATATCTACCGTATTGATGCCGAACTCTTCTTCATTACCTACGATATATGCAATACGTGCACGTGTGGGGCGCTGCATCTGGTTCAGGGCATCGGCAAATTTATGCTCCAGCATGGCCTCTGCATAGTTTACCTTTTCCGCAGCTGATCTTCCGGGAGGGTTTTCCAGCAGCATTATGGGCAGCTCTTTGCCATTGTATTGTACCAATGCGAATGGGAAGAAGATCTTCTTGGAGTAGTCGTCCTCATCACCCTGCGAAAGTTCGAAGTAACGGATGCCTTTAGCGGCGAGGTCATGTGTTATCTGCTTCTTTTCGGCGTCATTCTTGCCTTCGAAAGGGTCTGTAAAGCGGTAGATGATCGTATTTCCTGCGATCTCTTTGAACGACATGAGGCGCTCACGAACCGCTTCCTGCATACGTTGCAGGTCGGCAGGGAATTTGCCCTTCAGGTATACATCTATAACGGCAACTTCCTGCATATTATGCAGCAGTTTTTTAGTAGAAGGAGAGAGGGTAAACCTTTCTTCCTTGGTAAGATCGATCCCTGTATGAAAATAAGATGCCAGCACATTGACACAGATCAATATGCCCACCATGATGATGATGCGCGTTACGGCCTGCTTTTGCCTTTGGTTCTTATTTGGTGCTTTAGTACTCATTTACCCTGTTACGAATGTCATTTTGTTTTTATTACGATCTTTTTCAAATGATCATCCCATTCTTCCCACGCCCGTTGTGCGACTGCTCAGCGAAAAGCGGGTAAGAGCGATAAACAATATTATTACTGATAAAAAATAAACAATATCTCGTGAATCAATAAGGCCCCGGCTGATGGAATTGTAATGAAATTCAATGCCGATCATACTTAAGTAATAGTCGATGCCTTCTGAGAATTTAGGCAATTTGCTCAGTTGCTCGAAACCGGTATACAAAAGATAGCATGCGAGCAGGGAGATAAGAAAACCAACGACCTGGTTGGCAGTAAGCGATGAGCAGAATACGCCTACAGCCGCAAATGTGGCCGCCAGGAAAAACAGCCCGATGTATGACCCGATTATTGCCCCGGTATCGAGGCCTACATCCGGGAAGGATAGGTTACTTATGGTATAAACATAAACAAGTGTAGGAAGCAGTGCGAAAACAATGAGTGCCAGCGTAGCCAGGTATTTACCAACGATAATATCAAGATCGGTGACCGGTTTTGTCGAGAGCCACTCAATGGTGCCTGTCCTGAACTCGTCTGCGAATGAGCGCATGGTAACGGCCGGTACCAGCAGCAGCAACAGCCACGGGGCTATCTCAAAAAAGCGGTCTAAAGACGCATACCCGTATTCAAGAATGCTATATTCGGGTATTATCCATAAAAACAGGCCGCAGGCGATCAGAAACACAAGCAAAGCCACATAGCCTACTATGGAACTAAAGAAAGAGTTTATTTCTTTTATAAAGATGCTGCGCATTAACCTATATATGTTCGAGGGGGGCAAATATAATAAAATGAGCGCGGTTTCACGATTTTGGCAGTATCGTAAAAGTTAAAATTTGGAGCTTAATTAGCAAATTGCCCGGCTGTACACGTATGCACTAAGTGTATATAGGGCCCATATATCAGCATCCATATATGCTGGAAATTCAAAAACTGTGAGGCTTCGATTTCTAGGTCAGGACGCTTACTCTGTTCTTAATAAACTGACTTATAAATGCCGCAATAAATGTAGCAACCATGGTAAAAAATAGACCCAACGCTATCTGCATAAAGAGAAAATGCTCACGCATTTCAACTTCTCTGAGTGATCGGCCGGCTATTACATAACCCTCCGTTCCATTTATTGAGTATGGCAGGACGACTATTGCATTGCGCACACCGGGCTCCGGTTGCCAGGTGCGCCTGTTCTCACCATCTTGTTTTGCAATTGTAAATACGCCAGGTGGGGGGGCAGGACATTTCCCATGTAGCGTTGTCGTTGCATTTTTTACTATGCCGTTATTGTCATAAATGATCACAAATGGCGACAGACTTTTTTGCATGTCCGAAGAGTCAATATTTTTTATGGCGTTGGAAATAGGTACACCACTTTCCAACCTGCCTTTTATGTCGCTTGCATATTGCATGGGCAGTTCATTTGCAGAAAGACGGATGTATTGCTGGATGGCAAGGAACGTAATGCCATAGATACAGGTTACAGCAGCGGCGAGTGGTAACCAGGAAGCAAAGGTGCGGATGATGTTTTTCATTGTTTTTATTTTTTGTTTATAAAATTGCTTTGAAATTCAAAGTGGTTAAAGCAAAAAAATTAATTCAAACCCTGGATGATCTTTTCAAGCGCATCGAGATGTGCGCGGAAAGCTTTTTCTCCTGTTTTTGTTATCATGTAAGTAGTGTTTGTTTTACGTCCTATAAAACCTTTGTAAACTCTTATGTAATCGTTTTCAACAAGGGTTTTCATATGAGAGGCGAGGTTACCATCCGTAACATCTATCAGGGATTTCAGGTCATTGAAGTTTATATTTTCGTTCACCATCAGTGCACTCATGATACCGATACGAATGCGACTGTCGAATATTTTATTCAATTGTCCTATAGGGTTACTCATCTGCCTTTCATTTATCGTATTTGTTCCACATTACTGCCCCATAAAGAATATGCAGCAACCCAAACCCTGTAGCCCAGAATAATAAACCGAACGCCGGTAGAAATAAACTTGCGCAGCCCAGTGTCACATCAAGCATTCCAAGATAACGGATGTCTGACAAAGTGTGCCTGCTTGCACCGATCAATGCCAGTCCGTAAAAGGCAAGGCAAGAAGGTACAATAAACATAAAGCAGCCATAATACACGGACATTACAGTAAATATACCACCGGCAAATATGGGAAGAAACATGTGAAACAGCATTTGCCTGGATGCATTGCTCCATAATTGTTGCTGCTGGCGGTGCGCTTTTTTCCAGGTGAAGAAAAGGCCCCCTGCAAATGCGATTATGAAAACGGCAATACCGAGTATAATAAAACGTGTGATATATGGATCAAAGTAGTTTATACTCCCCTCGCTGAATGCGGTGCGGATATATTTAAAATCGGGGTTTAGCATCCAGCGATAAGCAATGAATGAACCGGCAAGCGCTGTGCACCCGGCCCATATACCTGACCAGCCGCTGAGTGAAATGAACCTTACTGAACGATCCATAATATTGCGTATCTCTTCCAGGGCTTCTAACGTTGCTTCTTTGTTGTCTTCCTGTTGCATAAAAACGCTTTGAAATACAAAGTTCAATCAAAAAAACAATACGCGCAACAATTTTTTCGTAATTAACAATTGGACAATCACTGATCAAATAACCGGGCAATAAAATGTGGACGCCGCCGGAAGCGATCCAATGAACATTATCAGTTAATACCTTTTAATCTTTTACCCCATTTAATAAATTCATACCAGATCACGGACGAAAACCCTATTCCCAGGCTTACTAATAACTGAACAAAGTTCAATGGGGTAAATCGGAAAAAGAATGCAAAAGGTTTTATATATAACAACCCCCCGGAAATGGCAGAAGTTAAAATGATGATCAGCAACACCAGGTTGTTTTTATACCTCAGAGTTGTTATGATAGAATAATAGAATGATCGGTTGACTAAGGTTAGAAAGATATTCGCGACAATAAGAACTGTGAATACCATTGTCCTGGTAATGGACTCATCATAACCCAGATGTACGGCATATAGGTAGGTTCCTAATGTTCCAATAGTAATTACTAAACCTTGTATGATACTTGTAGTGAGTTCTTTCCAATTAAAAAAAGTAGTGGAGATAGGCCTTGGTTTTTGAATCATCGTGTTTTTCTCGATTGGCTCGTTCTCATAAATGATTGAACAGGTTGGGCCCATGATCAGTTCCAGAAAGATGATATGTATGGGAGAAAAAATATTGGGAAATTTCCATCCGATAGCCAAAGGAATAAAGACCGTGAGGATGATGGGAATGTGGATTGAAATAATGTACTGAATTGCTTTTTTTAGATTCGTGTATATCCTTCTTCCCATGCTTATAGCGTCAACCATTTTTGACAGATCGTCATCCAGCAAGATCAATGAAGAAGCCTGCCTGGCAATTTCCGCTCCTTTTTTGCCCATAGCTATACCGATATGTGCGGCTTTTAATGCCGGTCCGTCATTAACACCATCGCCGGTCATCGCTACAATCTCGTTATTGGCTTTTAAAGCATTAATGACCCTTAATTTTGCTTCCGGAAACATACGGGTGAAAATATTGGTAGTCATTATTACGTGCTGTAATTCATCATCGGAAAGCTTCATGAGTTCATCTCCTGCAATACTTTTTTCGTAACCCCTGAATCCGATTTGCCGGGCTATAGCATTAGTGGTAACCGCATTGTCTCCGGTTACGATCTTTACAACAACTCCTGCCTCATAGAACTTTTCGAGGACTGCCTGAATATTCTTTTTAGGCGGATCGGAGAAGGCGATAATTCCTTTAAATATAAATTCAAATTCCTGTTGAGTTACAGGGAAGCCGTCCCCCTTGAATTTAGCTTCTGCAACCGCAAGAAGGCGGTATCCTTCTGTCGCCAAACTTTTAATGACGCTTTCTATTTGCTGTTTCCCGGTTTCGGTAAGCGAACAAATGTTCATCAAAGCTTCGGGTGCTCCTTTTGCTGCGATGATCCGTGCGCCTTGTTCATTTTCGAAAATATGGGTCATCATAGGCGGTTTCCCTCCGAGAGGATATTCGTGTACCATTTTATACTTCGGCCTTTGATCGGCAGATGTTATTTTCCCGTAGATATTGTGCAATGCAATGTCCATCGGATCAAAGGGAATCGGTTCGCTGGCCCACATAGCTATGTTTATGAGTTCTTTTTCATCTTCATTTAGTGTATCGTTTACATCAGCTATTTTCTGGGAGGAAAGTGTGAATATTTTAGTGAGCGCCATTTTGTTTTCTGTGATGGTACCTGTCTTGTCCGTACATATTACAGTTGCGCTGCCCAGCGTTTCCACTGTTTTCATTTGTTTTACGACGATGCCCATTTTCATCAGGTGCCAGGCACCAAGCGCCATAAAAGTCGTAAAGGCAACGGGTATTTCTTCAGGGAGAATACTCATTGCAAGTGTGAGCGCTTTGAGCAGACTATCAAGGATGTTGTGCGTGTGAAAGAAATTAAGTGACCATACGATGATGAAAAAAAGCACGCCTATAATGACCATTTTTTTCACAAAATTGCTGATCTGTAATTCCAGCGGCGTCTTTTCTTCTTTTATTCTTTCAAGACTTTTACCTATTTTCCCCAGTTTGGTTTCATTGCCAATTGCAGTGATTGTAGCAATTGCGAGCCCGCTGGCTACGGTGGTTCCGCTATAAATTAAATTATGTTCTTTCAAATTGTCTTTGTACACCGGCAATGATTCGCCGGTTAATATGGATTCATTTACAGAGAAGTCGTTAGAACTTAAAATGATACCATCGGCTGAAATGTAAGCGCCCTCCTCTATGATCATGCTATCGCCAACAACAAGGAATTCACTTGGTATTTTCTCAATAATACCGTTTCGAATGACTTGTGTGATCGGTTGTGTGAATTCTTTTAATTTTTCCAATGCATTGCGGCTCCTGGAGGCCTGGTACAAGG
>CAIJNJ010000518.1 GCA_903821975.1 uncultured Bacteroidota bacterium | reverse complement strand
GACTACAAGCTCAATGATGAAGAGAAAGAAGCCTTCGCAAAATCTGCGGATGCTGTGCGCAGCATGAATAAAGTGCTGGAGACTCTGGTTGCGTAATTAATTTGAAAACCTGCCTGCCGACAGGCAGGTTTGAAGATGTGCAAATTTGAGAATGTCCTGCAATAGCGGGGCATTCTCATTTAATACCAGTTAGACTTTGTAAATCACTCCATGTTACCGGTTTAAATAAGAAATCCGCCTTCTGGGCGGATTTCTTATTTAATTTATGTGAGTGATCTATTTTCAAATTTGCACATCTTCAAATTTTAAAATTACTTGATCTTAAACGCTTTCTTCACTTTATCCACGTAGTCCAGTTTCTCCCATGTAAAGAGTTCCACTTTCATTTCCTTGCTCTTGCCATCAGCGCTCTTGAATACTTTCTTTACGGTAACAGGCTTGCGGCCCATGTGGCCATATGCTGCTGCCTCGCTATACATAGGCTGGCGCAGCTTCAGGCGCTCTTCGATAAAGTATGGGCGCATGTCGAATATCTCGCTAACCAACTTGGCTATCTTACCATCGCTCATATTCACCTTTGCAGTGCCATAGGTTTGTACGTAAATACCCATTGGCTGTGCTACGCCTATCGCGTATGATACCTGTACCAGTACCTCGTCGCAAACACCTGCTGCAACTAAGTTCTTGGCTATATGGCGTGTGGCATATGCAGCAGAGCGGTCTACCTTGCTTGGATCTTTACCGGAGAATGCGCCACCACCGTGTGCGCCCTTGCCACCGTAGGTATCTACGATGATCTTACGGCCGGTAAGGCCGGTATCGCCGTGTGGGCCGCCTATTACGAACTTGCCCGTTGGGTTGATGTGATACTTGATCTTGTCGTTGAATAAATGTTTGTGCTGTGGATAGCTTTTCAGTACGCGCGGAATGAGGATATTCTTTACATCCTTCATTATCTTCTCCTGCATCTTCTTTTCTTCCGCAAAGTCATCATGCTGCGTGCTGATAACTATTGCATCTATGCGGATCGGTTTGTTGTCGTCGCTGTATTCCAGTGTTACCTGGCTTTTCGCATCGGGGCGCAGGTATTTCATTTCCTTACCTTCTTTGCGTATAGCGCTGAGTTCCAGCAGCAGGTTATGCGCGAGGTCCAGTGCGAGGGGCATGTAGTTGTCGGTTTCGTTTGTAGCGTAGCCAAACATCATTCCCTGGTCACCGGCTCCCTGGTCTTCTTTTTTCTTTTTTTCTACGCCCTGGTTTATATCTGCAGACTGCTCGTGAATGGCAGACAGTACACCGCAGGAATGTGCTTCAAACATATATTCGCTCTTGGTGTAGCCTATCTTAGCTATCACTTCGCGCGCTATGGTTTGTACATCTATATAGGTTTTGCATTTCACCTCGCCGGCAAGCACTACCTGGCCTGTGGTCACTAATGTTTCGCAGGCTATTTTGGCCTGTGGGTCCCACGCAAGGAAGTTATCAACGAGCGCGTCTGATATTTGGTCGGCAACCTTATCAGGATGCCCTTCTGATACTGATTCTGATGTAAATAGATACGACATTGTACGAATAATGGTTTTTAATTATAAAATAAGCCCCGGCATAACCGGGAGATAAGGCTGCAATTTATGTATTGTTTGGTGCATTTCAAATTTGGGGGCTTTTATTATAGGTTTTTTGTGTTTTGGACAGTAGGGAGCCGGATTTTGCAGTGCACGTACAGCTACATAGCTCGCGTATTTACTATTGTACAACCACCAGCTTTTTAGTGGTAACGGTGTTATTAGTGTTGTTGTGAACCCTGCATTGGTATATACCGGGGGAGATGCCGGATAAAGATATGTTTGTGTTATAACCCGCTAACGGAAGAGAACGTAAAAGCCTGCCGGTTACATCATAGATATCGGCCCGGGAGCCTGCCGTTAAAAAGACACCGCTTTTTACTGTGAATTCATCTTCAGCAGGGTTGGGGTACACGATAATATCAGCCAATTCCTGTTGCGGGGTATTATTGGAAAGAGTGGCACACGAAATATTGTAATGGTATTTCAGTATGTACAGGTTCTCCAAACCACCGGCAAGTAACAGGGTATCGTTATTGGCAAAGAGGGTATCAGAGAGATAATCGCCGCTTAAATAAAAATTGCCTTTATTATCTACGGCGATGCCGCCGCCATCTTCGCCACCGTTTGGCAATGTCATGCCGTCAACGTAATTACCTTCATTATTGTACTCTACTATAAATGCACGCTCGATGCCCGTTGTGGGCAGCGGGAGCATGTGGCCGTCGAAAGTCATTGTATCCTGCATCTGGCCGTATATCCATGCATTTTTGCATGAGTCTACGGAAACAGACCATGCATAGTCCTGGTAGCTGCCGCCTGTTGCAGTATGTGCCCATGATACATTGCCCGAGCTATCATACTTCACCAGGAACGGGTTCAGGTTGCCTGTCAATATAAGTTGGGTTGCGCCCCATCTCATTGTGTCCATGCCCTGGGTACCTGCCATGTACAAACCACCTTCAATATCGGTTGCTATGCTATTGATGCCGCAGTTGGAATTGCCGGCTGTACCCCTTGCCCATACCTGGTTACCGTTATTATCATACTTTACCGCATACAGGCAGAAATCGCTTGTGGTCAAAGTGTCTGTGGCAAATATTACAGACGGTGATGTGAACCTTCCGGCTACATAAACGGCACCTGAAGGAGACACGGTAAGGCAGTTTACGTAATCCATATAAATCCCGCCAAAGCTTTTTGCCCAGATTGGGTTTCCCGAGCCATCATATTTTGCCACAAAAACATCTGTAGTGCCCGGACCCGAATTGGTAATAATGCTCGTGCCAATCGTGTCCGAATTATCAGAGAATATACCTGTTATGAACACATTTCCCACCCCGTCAATACCCATGCTGCCATTAATAGAAGTGGCAGACACCGCCAGTACATTTTTTGCCCAGAGAACTGTACCCGAAGAGTCGAATTTTGCAATAAAATACATCCATGAGGTGCCGGGATTAGTGAGCGTGAAACCATCGAGTGTGCAAACACTGTCATACACACCAAGAAGATATAGATCACCGGCATCGTCTGTTGCAACACCTTCGGGGTATGCATTCACATTCTGTGTAGCTTTTACCCACGAGTAGCCACCGGCAGAATTTGCTTTTACAACCAGTAGCTGGTTCTTACCACCCGTATTAGGAACGATGATAGTTCCGAATTGTGTGGGAACAGGCGATGCGAAAGTGTCCAACAAAACATAGGCTGAAAGGAAAACATTGCCGTATTTATCGGCAGCCATAGGGCCATTTTCCAAAGCAAAGCCGGGGTTGTAACTGCCGGCACCCCACAACCAGCCCTGGGCATTGGTGGTTACAGTACTAAAGAAAGAAAACAGGAGAATGAAAAGAAAACGATTTGCTTTTTGCATAGGGTTAAGTTTAAGGATATAAATGAAAATAAAAGTAACTATTATTTTTTTTAAAATTTCCATAAACTGTTATTAATCAGGTTATAAGCTGAATGTGGAGCATCAAAG
>CAIJNJ010000517.1 GCA_903821975.1 uncultured Bacteroidota bacterium | reverse complement strand
TCACCATATCAGACAAATGATAAGCGGCGTCATTTTAAGTAATCAATATACTCAACGCCCTCCGCATCCATTTTTGTCGCGTAGTCTTCTTTAAGTAAATGAGTAAGGGAAATGATATTGTTGAGCGGGCTTTTGAGATCGTGCGAAGCTATGTGTGCTATCTTGGCAAGATCTGCATAGGCCATTTTCAGTTCGTCCTGTTTTTGTTTTAGCTGGCCCACCTTGCTGTTGAGTTCCAGCAATGCAGCTACCTGTCTTGCAAGTGCCTTCAATGCCATTATTTGATTGTCGTCGAGGCTGCCGGGGCGGGTATCAAGTATGCACAATGCACCTAATGACCTGCCTTCAGAATCTACGAGCCTTACCCCTGCATAAAACACAGCGTTGGGGGTATCTTTTACGAAACTATTGTTCTTGTATTTTTTGTCTTTGGAGAGGTCGGGTATAATGAATATCTCGTCCTGGTTGCAAAAAGGAAAATCTTCCGGTATTTCGAAGTTATCTATAACATCAAAAGTACGGAGCCATTTATGGTCGGCATTAACAATGCACACTAAAGCAGCAGGAGTATGACAGATCTCTGATGCAATGCGGCTAATATCATCGAGATTAACATCCGGCCATGCGTCAGGGTTACTGCTCTCATCCTGGGTCTTTAATTTGTCCTGCTCCTTTATTGACACCGGAATACTGTTCATTAACTCGTAGAGAATTATTTCGGTAAAGATAGTTTTTTGATCGGAATTACACAGAAATTCCCCGCTTTTAACGCACTTTTTTACAAATATTAATATATTTTATTTTCAGTAAGTGTGTGCATACCACTTCATAAAACCAATCCAAACCTGTTGCCGACTGCAACCAATTCATCGACAACACTTGTCGCTACCGGAATACCGGAGGCTCTTCTTACAACCTCCATTTCCCTTTCCGGGTCTCCGGGGATCAGTACTTTTTCGTGGCCGGCAGCCGGCGCCGCATTCCTGAACCGGGTGATCCAGTTATCCATATGCTGTTTAAATTCTGCTGCTGTGCGGAAAGCATCTATGCGCATTGCACCGAAAAAATGCCCGAGACCCTCACCCGGCATATTCTGCGGCATGGGCACGTATGCCGGAAATGGCGGCGCCCACGGGCCGTAGCTGGCACCACTGAGCACCGCTGAGAAAATATCTACAATACTGCCCAATGCATACCCTTTATGACTACCATGCTCCCTGTCGCTGCCCAATGGCAAAAGCGTGCCGCCTTTTTTCAGTTCGTTGGCGTCGGTAGAGTTGTTCCCTTCTTTGTCCTGCACCCAGCCGAGCGGAGCAGGTTCGTTCTTCCGCTGTAGTATTTCCAACTTGCCATTTGCAGCAGTGGTGGTCGCAAAATCGGCAACAAACGGAGGCTGGGTGTCGGCAGGTATGGCTACGGCAATGGGGTTAGTACCCAGCATCCTTTCTATAGAGAAAGTAGGCGATACAAGCGCACTTGCATTGGTCATGGCAATGCCTATCATATCGTTTTCCAATGCCATCATCGCATGATAACCGGCTATACCAAAATGATTACTGTTGCGCACGCTCACCCACCCTGTTCCCACATTTTTTGCTTTTTCAATAGCTACCTGCATAGCATAAGGCGCTACTACAAGCCCTAAACCGGCATCTCCATCCACTACTGCGGTAGAGGGAGTTTCATGCACTATTTTTATTTCAGGAGTGGCATTTATACGTTTCGCTTCCCACAGGCGCACATACCCGGTAAGCCGCGCAACTCCATGACTATCAATGCCTCTGAGATCTGCAGATAATAAAACCTTTGTTGCTATGGCTGCGTCTGTATCACTGCAACCCATACTTATAAAGACTCTATTGGTAAAGCGATATAACTGATCGTAAGGGAATATTTGTTGCATAGCACAAAATAAAGAAACAAATTTCTTGCTTCGCGTATTGTTAATAACGATGTGAAAAAGATTTGACGGCATTGCTCCGCTAATGGTTATTATAACTACTTTTACGTTGGTTTTAAAAATTAAAAAAACAAAAAAAAATAACATGAAAATAATCTCTACGCTTATTTTATCAGCGGCTTTTAGTGTAAGCGCTATAGCACAAACTACTATTACCAACGGTGGATTTGAAAACTGGGGAAATACGGTTCCTGCCAGCGATACTTGTACAGAGCCGACAAATTGGTATTCCGACCTGTCCGGCTCTAGTAATGCCATGCTTGGCATTGAAACATGCTTTAAAAGTACAACCGCTCATTCAGGTAGTTATTGTGTAAAAGTTGTAACAGAGAAAGATTTGATACTGGGTGGTTTAATTACTGAGTATATAAATGGTGTTGTAACTACCGGTGTTGTGAACGCTCCAACCACCTCTAAAACCGATGGCTACATCGGAACAATAAATTACTCAAGTGCAACCGATATAAGGCGCATGTCTTTTACAGGACAACCAGATAGCCTTGTTGGTTGGTATCAATATACACCGAGCTCAACGAGCCCAGGTACAGAACGAGGTAAAGTACGTGCGATACTGCACATAGGCAACTATTTTGACCCGGAAACACCAACTACTAACCACCCGGCATGTATTGATAGCCAAGTTGCAAGCGCTTTATTCTTAACGGACACCCCAGGGACTACAGTTTCAACATGGACTCGCTTTAGTGTTCCATTTACTTATTCCACCGGGCTTTATGCGAGCGGTATGGCCCCTCAATACATTATGATCAATGTTACCCCATCAGCAAACCAAAATACCAATGTAGCCGGGAGCACACTTTTGCTGGATGACCTAGAGGTGGTTTATAACCCTACATCAGTTAGTAATACTATTATGAAAGAAGCAGACGTAAATGTTTACGCTTACGAAAAAACAGTGTTTGTGAATTTTATTAATGCAAGCGCAGGCCAGTCTGTCATTACTATAATGGACATTACCGGTAAGAAAGTTTTTTCTCAATCCATGACGAACGAGAAACTCAGTTCTTATAATTTATCTGACTTGAATACAGGTGTCTATATATAACAGTTAAGTAATAATAACTATTGCAAAACAGGGAAACTTTTACTTCAATAAGCAAAATCCATTTATTTATATAGAATGCTTTTACGAATACTGGTTGCATATACAGCCCTGGCAGTATCATTTATTAATACTTCGTGTGCGCAACAAACCGGTGTTTTAAGAGGTAAAGTAACTGAGGTTGCCAACAAGGAACCGGTGAGCAGCGCTTCCATCCGGCTATTAACCAATACCGCTAAAGGCGCTGTTACCGACCCTGATGGCGTATATTCATTGGTGTTGGATACCGGTTACCATAAACTTATCTGCGAATATCTTGGGTTACTGCCCGATTCCTTTATTGTCCATATCGCTGCAGATGCCATTACTGAAAAAAACATCGGCCTTATATCATCTACAGAATTGCTGAACACGGTAGTTGTATCGTCAGGGAAATTCAACCAGCGGTTAGAGGACCTGACCGTTTCGATGGAAGTGCTTAAACCCAAACTGATCGATAGTAAAAACACGACCAGTATAGAGACCGCATTGGAACAGGTGCCCGGGGTCACCATAATAGACAATGACCCCCAGATACGGGGGGGCAGTGGCTTCACCTTTGGCGTGGGCAGCAGAGTGGCCATTCTGCTGGATGGCCTTCCGATGCTGAGCGCTGATGCAGGCCGGCCAGAATGGAATTATATTCCGGTAGAGAATATATCGCAGGTGGAGATCATTAAAGGCACTTCTTCGGTGCTATATGGTTCATCGGCCATAAACGGGGTCATCAATATTCGCACAGCCTACCCAACGAGTGAGCCTAAAACTGTGATCAGCTATTCTATAGGTGGTTACAGCTCGCCGGCGCAGCCGGCGCAAAACTGGTATGATGGTTCTATTCCCGGCTTTATGAACCTCAATTTCCTGCATTCAGAAATAATCAACAAGAACTTAGACTTTGTAATAGGCGGCAACTTCAACATTGACCAGGGCTATATTGGCCCTTACCCTGCACAAGGCTATCTGCCACAAGATCTCAAGAGAACATTGCTATTGCCTGATACAATACCCGGCCTTACGAATAAAGATATGCTGAAAGAAAGGGCAAGGATCAATTTCAACTTAAGATACCGCAACAAAAAAGTACCAGGTCTCAGCTATGGCATAAACGGAAATGCCATGCTGAATAAAACCAATATGCCCCTCGCATGGCTGAACGATTCCTCCGGCCTTTACCGCTCCTACCCCGGAGCCGTTTTATTGGAAAACCAAACCTACTTCAACCTTGACCCTTTTATTAAATACGATGCCGGAAATGGCGTTACTCACAGCCTGCAAACTCGCATTTTCCATACTGATGATGAAGTTACGGGCAACAAGCTTACCGGAGATACCCTAACGGGTGTTAGCCGCTCACACGGAGACACGGTATCTAACCAATCTACACACGGCACTGTATACTATGCCGAATACCAGTTGCAAAAGAAATATGCTGATCTCGATGCGACCTTTACAGGTGGTGTAGTTGCCAATATCGCTACCTCCCGCTCCCAAATATATGACTCCAGCGGGACACCCAATAACAGAGTAACAAACCTTGCCGGGTATATACAAGTTGATAAAAAAGCTTGGGATGTGCTGAACTTATCCGGCGGCATAAGATACGAATATTACCAGGCAAATGGCCAGCAGGGCGTGGCTACCCCGATATACAGGGCCGGCGCGAGTCTGCAGGTGCTAAGAGGGACCTGGATCCGTACCTCCTTTGGTGATGGCTTCCGCTACCCCACTATTACCGAGCGGTACATATCCGACAAAGCAGGTCTGTTTGGTATATTCCCGAACACCCAACTGCAACCTGAAACCAGCAAAAATTTTGAAGTAGGCTTAAAGCAAGGCTTTAAAATTGGCGACTGCATGGGTTATTTAGATGTTGCAGGTTTCCAACAAAATTATCATAACACAATAGAGTACCTCTTCGGCGTTTGGGATCCAAGCATATCATTAGTTGGCTTTAAATTTGTAAATACAGGCGATTCAAGGGTAAGTGGAGCTGATATTTCTATGGCTTGCTCTACACCTGAAAACAATAAAAATTTTGGGGTCACTGCCCTTGCAGGTTATACATATATTGACCCGGTCGCTTTGACACCCAATTACGTTTATGCGGTTACTAAAAATTTACAATCGAACGTTCCGGGGGATTCTATATCTTACAGAAACAGCAGCCTTAACCCATCAGGAAATGTGCTTAAATACCGTTTTAAGAATATGGTAAAATTAGACATTGAAACACGCATACACAATTTTGCGGTAGGCATGAGTTATAGATTTTACAGCAAAATGCAAAACATAGATACCGCTTTTGCACAAATTGAGAGCCTGACTAAACAAATCAATAACTCATACACACAATTTCAGACCATTGACATTGTTAACTACTGGGAAACCCACAAAAGCTTTAGTGTGTTTGACGCGCGTGCCAGCTACAAGCTTTCCGCCAGGCACAAGCTATCTGTCATTTGCAACAACATCTTTAATGTGGCATACTTCCTGCGCCCATTGAAGATAGAGCCCCCACGCACAACGTCTGTACAGTATGTGTATAGTTTTTAAAGGCAAAAGGTAAAAGTCAAAACCCAAAAGTGTGTGACTTGACAATACCTTAAGTAAAATCCATGTTATAAATTAATTCGAAAGCTAAAAGCACCTATTAGTAAAATGCAAGGACGCCGGTAAACTGGCCGTTACTGATGTTTGTGCCATCGGCGGCGGTAAAATTAAAATCGCCCTGTACCCTTCCTGATTTATTGGTAAGCACTATTACCTGGCCTGAAACGGCTGAAGAACCACCACTCCCTGTTGCAGAGGTGACTACTATAGCATGAGCCTGGGATGGTATAGAATAAGTACCGGGAACAGTGGGAATAAAAAGCGTAATAGAAGGTAAGGTAGCCGTGCCGGGAATATATACGTTCGTTGTGGCGCTGATGGTTACCATTTGTGGATAACCGTGCTGGGTAGTGTCTACAATATATGTGACGGCAGTCTTCCCCGAAGCAGAAAACCCGATAGAATCAATTGTAGCAGAAACGCTGTTTGGATAAACCGTTTGTTTATAACACCCGGTAAAAGCGGCGCAACTGAGTATTGCGAATGCAATAAATGGCAGTATTTTTTTCATTGTAACGTTGATGATCGGGATGAAAGATAATATAAAAATTATTTTCTCAATAATTTTTCATAATCATCAGGCGACAATTCTATTTGTTTTAAAACTTCGAGTATCAGTGCTCTACCCAAGTCAGAACTGCCATGATGAGGAATTGTAGTGTATCTGCCATCTGGTGCCGATAAAATCTATGGCTTCCTTTTTGTCTGATAAATGAGAAACCAAGCTTAAAAAAGGTTTTTTTCAATGATTTGGCATCAGTAAGCGGGAACCAGCTCATTTGTCTATCATTATCTGCTGGAGCCCAACAAATTCAGGCAGGTGAGCTAATTCTTCTTCCGTTAACTCTTCAAGACAAAGCTCAATAACCTCCTTAAGATTTGCATTCAATTCATCAAGGCTTTTAGCCTGCGTGTGCGCTCCCGGTAAAGCAGGTACAAAAGCTGTATATACGCCGGCTTCGCTATCTCTTTCTACTCTGTGCGGTAAACGTATAATGTTGCATAAAACAAACTTACATCAAAAAACAATATATCTCATGAAATTTGGACGAATAATATAGGGCTCTTTGAGCCTTTTAACTTACTAACCTGCAATCCTATCAACTTATCCACCTACCTTTGCAGCCCTGCCAGACAGGCACCCATTTATGCATTACGTTTCAGCAGATAAGATCAGCAAATCATACGGGATAAAACCACTTTTTACCAATATCACATTCCATATCAGCGAAGGTGATAAAATAGCCCTTATTGCCCGTAATGGCAGCGGGAAATCTACCCTGCTTAAGATACTTGCCGGCAACGACACGGTAGATGAAGGCACAATATGGATACATAAGGATGTGACCGTAGCGTTATTTGAGCAGGAACCAAAGTTTTCCGAAGAGCTATCTGTACTGGATAATATATTTCATTACAAGCACCCGGTGGCTGAGGCCATGCGCAACTATGAGAAGATACTTGCCGAAGGATCAAAAGACCACGAAGCGCTATCTGCGGCCCTTTCCAGGATCGACGAGCTCGGGGCATGGGACTTTGAGTCGAAAGTGCACCAGATACTGAACAAACTGAACATCAATAATCTTGACCAAAAGGTAAAGACACTTTCCGGCGGACAGCGCAAGCGTGTGGCCCTGGCGCAGGTGCTTATAGATATAGGCTTTGAGCACAAGCACGTGCTGCTGATAATGGATGAGCCTACCAACCATCTTGATGTAACCATGGTGGAGTGGCTGGAAAACTACCTGAACCAACAGAAGGTAACCTTGCTGATGGTAACCCACGATCGTTATTTCCTTGAAGATGTTTGTGATGAGATATGGGAGCTGGACAATGAAGTGCTGTATACCTACGAAGGCGATTACCAGACCTACTTAGAAAAGAAGGCCGCGCGGATAGAAAACACGCTTGCCAATATTGATAAGGCAAAGAACCAGTTTCGCAAGGAACTGGAATGGATGCGTAAACAACCAAAGGCGCGTACCACTAAATCAAAAAGCAGGCAGGATAATTTTTACGAGATAGAAAGCAAGTCCAAGCAAAAAGTTGAGGACAACCAGGTAGAGCTGCAAATGAAAATGAGCCGCCTGGGTGGTAAAATAGCTGAGCTGAAAAAAGTATACAAAAGCTATGGAGATAAAGTAATACTGAAGGGTTTTGACTATACTTTCAAAAAAGGAGAGCGCATAGGTATCATAGGGCAGAACGGTGCCGGAAAGAGTACCTTCCTGCAAATGCTGCAGGGCCTGGAAGTGCAGGATAGCGGTAAGATCAACATAGGCGAAACGGTAGTATTCGGTAATTTCTCACAGCAGGGGCTGGAGATCAAGGAAGATATGCGCCTCATCGAGTTCGTAAAAAACATAGCCGAGAATTTTCCGTTGGCAG
>CAIJNJ010000516.1 GCA_903821975.1 uncultured Bacteroidota bacterium | reverse complement strand
TAAGTAAAGGCCCACAGTTATATAGATGGGCTTAGTTCAGGTAATTTATCTGTTGCTATTAATAAATGCTTGTGTATTTTTATTAAAAATATAGTGAATACTATGGATTGTTCAGGTTTTCTCTTTACAGATCATGCTTTAAAAGCAATGATTTCAAGATTTATCCGGGCTAATGAAGTGGAAGAAGTTGTTAATTCCGGAGAAATAATCAAATACTACACGTCTGATAAGCCATACCCAAGCAATTTATTGCTTAAATTTGTTAATGACAGACCATTGCATGTAGTGGTAGCTCAAAATCCCGAAACAAAAGGATGTATTATCATCACTTGTTATGAGCCTGATCCGCACATGTGGAGCGCTGATTATAAAGAAAAAAGAGAAAAACTATGACTTGTGTGATTTGTAAAACCGGCACCTGTAAACCAGGTAAAACACACTTTAGCACCTTTGTAAAAGATGCCTTTGTTGTTGTGAAGAATGTAGATGCTTTGATCTGTGATAATTGCGGCGAGGCCTACTATGAGGGGCCAACAACAGAATACATCCAGAAGCAGGTGGAACTGGCATACAATAATACTGAAGAGGTAGAAGTGATGAAAGTATAATTTTCCCTGAGGCCATACCATTATGCGCCGTTCTGTGTTTGCACAGGCTCCGTATTAATGATCTCGTTCAGCTTATGCAGTTCCAGTATTGTCGTTCTTCCATCCTCGCTTTCACGGTACATTGGCACAAATTTCGCGTTGAACTGCATTTCCTGGTAAGTATATGATGTCCGTTGCAGCACAGGGCTGGAATATACCTCATCAAACGCTGTTATCAGTACTTACAACAACGAAGCCGAGATATATAATGTCAATGAGATCATAGAAGCGGTAAGAAACACCCCGGCACAGCCTAAAGTAGTATCACCTGATGTCAAGACTTTAGTGGAGAACCTGGAAAAAGAAGACAAGCAAATAGCCAAAAGCAACAAACCAGCTAAAAAGAAAGCCATTAAGTAGTATGTTCTTGGTGGTCACGTAGAACTAATGTCATGCTGAGAATCATCCCTACTCGTGCAAAGCAGGTTTTCACAAACCAACCCTTTAACTAATTACCTTTTTAACGTATTAACTTCTCAGCAATTGCCAGAAAAAATATTCTTCCAGTCGTCTCTGCCCCGTGTTGGCAGTACCGTGTTCCAAAACCTCATGAATCAGGATCCGCGTTTTTATGCGTCCTCTACCAGCGGTATGCTTGAGTTGCTGTATGCGGCCCGGCATAACTATACCGAAAGCCCGGAGTTCAAAGCCCAGGATGCCGATCTTATGAAAAAGGCTTTTTTCGGATTTTGTAAAGAGGGGATGCATGGCTTTTATAATGCCATCACAGACAAGCAATTTGTCCTCGATAAATCACGCGGCCATCTTGCGCATTACGATTTTATACACAACTTTTATCCTAACCCCAAGATCATTTGCCTCGTACGTGCCTTGCCCGATATTGTCGCCTCCATGGAGAAAATGTTCCGCAATAATCAGCATAAGTCCAGCCCGATTGTAAACAATGCTCAGATGCAGGGCATTACTACTCCAAAGCGTGTGGATATATGGTTCAATTCGCCGCCCATAGGCATGGCCATAGAACGGCTCAATGAAGCCATTCGTCAGGGTATAGATAAGAAGGTGCTTTTCATCAAATACGAATCCCTCTGCCTGCACCCGGAGATGGAAATGAAACGTGTATATGAGTACCTCGAGATCCCACCTTTCAAACACGATTTTGACCACATAGAGCAGACCACGAAAGAAGATGATGAAGTTTACGGCTTTGCCGGCCTTCACAGCATACGCTCCACCCTCGAAATGAAACCGTCAGATGCCAAAGATGTACTTGGCAAAGATGTCTATGACTGGATCATGACACGTTATAAGTGGTATAATGACTATTTCGGTTATAGCTGATTCGTTTAGCTCCAACATTCAATCGCCATAACTTCCAGCAAAGGCCATATAAATTATTGATGTTGGGCTGCATTAATTTGCAGCTTACCTTTGTTTTGGAAATCGGGTTTTGACCTTCCTTTGCGAACTTTGCATTTTATACCGTTTAGACATCTAAATCGGGCGTATTGACAATTGCCCCGACCTTCAGGTCGGGGGTATCAAGGTTTTTTTGAACGGCTTTAGCCAAAATATTCGTGTAAAAAATTTAGGTGTCGAATTGGGATTATCTTTGCGTTCTTTGCGTGAAATATTTTTTAACTCTTTTGTGCTTCTTTGTGCACTTAGTGGTAATAATTCCAATACGCACACAAAAATCAAAAAATAATCTGCAACTGCCTTCTGCCATCTGAAAAAGTGGGGCAAGAATGTGGCAATGAT
>CAIJNJ010000515.1 GCA_903821975.1 uncultured Bacteroidota bacterium | reverse complement strand
TCGATAAATACCTGGAGCAGTTTGAAAAGAACTTCACGGCCAATGGCGGCAAGCTGATATGGGCAGAGACCGCCGATGAAGCGCTACAGGCCATATTGCAGATATGCCGGGAAAAGAACACCACACAGGTGGTAAAGGCCAAGTCGATGGTGACCGAAGAGATACACCTCAATGATTTCCTGGCGAAGAACGGCATAGATTCTGTAGAAACAGACCTGGGCGAGTATATACAGCAGCTTGATGGCGAAGCGCCCTACCACATTGTTACCCCTGCCATGCACAAGAGCAAGGAAGATGTGGCGCGGGTGTTCTACGAAAAGCTGGGCACCGAGCCAAACCTCACCCCCCCCGAGATCACCAAAATAGCCCGCAAAAACCTGCGGGAAAAATACATAACCGCGCAGGTGGGCATCACCGGTGGCAACTTTTTACTAGCCGATGTGGGCGGTGTTTGCGTAAGCGAGAACGAAGGTAACGGCAGGCTGTCGACCTCGTTTCCGGCCACGCAGATATCCATCATAGGTATAGAAAAGCTGCTGCCTTCTATCAATGACCTGCAACTGTTCTGGCCGCTGCTGGCCACCTATGGCACCGGTCAGAATGTGACGGTATACAATACCATCTTCACCGGCCCGCGCAAGGCAAATGAAACAGACGGCCCCGAAGAAATGTACGTGATACTGCTGGACAATGGCCGTACGAACCTGCTGCGTAAAGAGGTGCGCGAAAGCATGTACTGCATCCGCTGCGGCTCCTGCCTAAACGCCTGCCCTGTGTATAAGAACATTGGCGGCCATGCTTACGGCGCTACTTATAGCGGGCCTATAGGCTCGGTGATAACGCCGCACCTTAAAGGTATGGAAGAGTACAAGCACCTGAGCTATGCATCCAGCCTATGCGGCAACTGCACGGAGGTGTGCCCCGTAAAAATAAACATACACGAAATGCTCCTGGAGAACCGGGGCATAGCCGTGGAAGAAAAGCTCAACGCCTTCAGTGAAAATGCCAGCTGGAAATTCTGGGAGCGCGCTATGCTGAGCCGCAACCTGCTGAACATTGCGGGCGCAGGCATAAAAAACAAAGTCGTGAACAAACTCTTCAAAGATAGCTGGGGCCGCCACAGGGGCGAGATACATTTTGCCGAGAGGTCTTTTAACAGGCAGTGGAAAGACCGAAACAAACATTAACTGCATGGAGACAATAGTTGTATACAGCGCCGAGAACAGCATCCGTCTGAAATTTGTTTTGGACTGGCTGCTCAAAGAACGGCTGCATATCAATTATACCATTACATCAAGTGAGCGCGATACCGAAAACCTTCCTTTTTTTATCTCTTACGGTAAAGCACTGCCCAATAGCTTTTCCATACCCGATGAGCATATACTCTGGCGCAGGGGCGCGGACCAACTGGAGCCTAAAACAGGTACGTGGAAAGATATACCCACGCTCTTTGCTGTGCCCGGCAACGAATACACCATCCCGTTTGATCTGCTTTCGGCACTTTTCTTTTTACTCTCGCGTTACGAGGAATATTATTCTTACAATCCAGATAAACATGGCCGGTACCCTGCAGTAAACAGCATACTG
The DNA here is from genome assembly GCA_903821975.1 of uncultured Bacteroidota bacterium. Classification (GTDB taxonomy): domain Bacteria; phylum Bacteroidota; class Bacteroidia; order Chitinophagales; family Chitinophagaceae; genus Nemorincola. The sequence continues at coordinate 8,048 of CAIJNJ010000515.1, read as the reverse complement.
TATAAGAAAGGCTGGCTCACACGCCCGCTCGCTGATGAATGGGTGTCTGCTTTCCGCAAGCAAGTGCAGGCGGCATCAGGCATACATATAGGTGCTACCCCTTTCGTGTTTCTCCCCACCTACGATATAGATATGGCTTACTCCCACATCTATAAAGGTGTAGGGCGTATAGTAGGCGCCTATGTGCGCGCCCTCGTAAAGGGCGATGTGAAGCAGATAAGTGAGCGCACGCAGGTACTGAAGAAAAAACAAAAAGACCCTTACGATTCCTTTCGCTGGCTGCGGCAGTTGCATAAAGAGTACGACTGCAAGCCGCTCTACTTTGTGCTGTCGTCGTTCAAGACAACGGCATTTGACAAGAACATACATCCCGAGCACCCGGCTATGGTGCGTGTGATAAAGAACCTGGTACGCGAAAGCACCATAGGCGTGCACCCTTCTTATTTTTCTGAACGTGGCGGCGCGCTGGGCAAGGAAAAAAAGGTACTGGAGCAGGTATCAGGCCGCAGCATCAACATTTCCCGGCAGCATTATATAAAATTGAAAATGCCGCAGACCTACCGCCTGCTTTTGGAGAATAGCATTGCGGAAGACTATAGCATGGGCTATGGCTCGCACCTTGGTTTCCGTGCCGGTACGGGCAATTCGTTCTTATGGTATGATGTGGAGAAAGATGCCATCACACCACTGCGCATTTTCCCGTTTTGCTTTATGGATACCACGGCGCATTATGAAGCAAAACTCTCAGCTACTGAAGCATTTGAAAAGCTGGAAGCAATGAGTAAAAAACTACACAACACGGGCAGCACTATGATAACCGTGTTTCACAATTTCTCACTCGGCACAAGTGTAGAATGGAGAGGCTGGCGACAGGCTTATGAGCATTTTATGCAGGAGCAAACGAAGGGGCATAGTTAAGTCAAAAGCCAAAAGTTTTCCCGCAGGATATAATAAAATTGAGGTGATACGATGAAAATAAGAGCGATAGTGACAGGGGCTACAGGCATGGTGGGCGAGGGCGTACTGCATGAATGCCTGCTTCATCCTGATGTGGAGGCCGTACTAGTGATAAACAGGCGGCCATGTGGCATAGTGCACCCTAAACTGAAAGAAATCATCCACAAAGATTTTTTCGACATCACGCCAATTGCCGGTGAACTCACAGGTTACAATGCCTGCTTCTTTTGTATGGGCGTATCCTCTGTAGGCATGAAAGAAGATGCATATAATCATGTTACCCACGACCTCACGCTGCATGTAGCGGGCATACTTGCCAAACAAAATCCCGGCATGACTTTCTGCTATGTATCCGGCGCAGGTACCGACAGTACAGAGAAAGGTAAATCCATGTGGGCACGAGTGAAGGGTAAAACAGAAAATGACCTGCTGAAACTGCCGTTCAAAAAAGCATACATGTTCCGCCCCGGTTATATGCACCCCACGCCAGGGCTAAAGAATACATTGAAGCTCGTAAAAGCGTTATCGTGGTTGTATCCTTTACTGCGGGCGGTGTTTCCTTCCGGTGTATCTACTTTAAAAGAGGTAGGTATAGCCATGATCAACACCGTGAACAAAGGCCCTGATAAGCAAGTGCTGGAAGTAAAAGACATTGTGGCGTTGGCGAAGCAATAACTATCTCGCTCCACCAATTGCCCTGACCTTTAGGTCGGGGAAGAGAAAGAAAAGTAATAGTGGCTTTAGCCAAAATAATACACATCAAGAGACCTCATAATAATCAGTTTCGGCTAAAGCCAAATACCACTGGCATCATACCCCCGACCTAAAGGTCGGGGCAATTTTTTTTATATCATTTTGACATCAAAAGCCGGTATCAATTTAATAAGCCTGAAAGGCTTTAATGTAAATAGCCCTGAGTGAAACTCAGGGTATGATGGCATTTCATTTGACAACCCTGTAGGGGTTGAATGTGATGAACATGCCGGACTTTGACGTTCAATGGCATTACTTCACTTCCGGATATACACCTTCGTGCCCAGCCCTATAAATGTATATAGCTCGTCCACGTCTTTATTCTTCAGGGCTACACAGCCATCTGTCCAGCATACGCCCATATCTATCATATCATCACCGCCTTTCCAGATACCATGTATCCCCACATCACCGCCTATCTGCGCCGATTTTGGTAAGGTGCCGTTGGCTTTAAGCGCGTTGAAACGGGCGATGGACGAATCGTTCGGATAGTCGAGCAGCATGAATTTATTGTACTTGGAATTAGGGTTCTTTGTCTTTATAAGAAACCATCCTTCCGGCGTGCAGCGGTCGCCGGCCATTTTTTTATTCTCCAATGGCTTTGGCCCGAATACCGCTTTGTAAGCCCGTATCTTTTTTCTGCGGTAATACACTTCCAGCGTATACCGCGATTTATTTACGATGAGCATCACAGAATCCTTATTCAGTGTATCCGGGTTAATGGGCACATGCAGCGCCGCTTCCGAGCGCACTATCTGTGTTTCTGTAACCCGGCTGGTGCCCTGGTAATACTGTATGGTGCGCACCAGGTTGCCGTTTTTGTCCTTGTGTTCTTCCAGCACTTTTATATCACGCGGGCGAGGCAGGTTATCAGGCTCTGGCTTTGTTTTAACCTGTGCCCATGAAGCAGAAAAGGAAAATAACAGGAGAAATAAATGCACACAATACCGCCTGCTGATGTACTTGCCAAGCGTATGGTATTGTTTCATGCTGATGACCTCTTTGGAACTACGAAACTATCTAAAAAAGTTGATACGGGCGCTACTTACTCATCTGCTTGTACTCGTCGTAGGAGATCATTTTATACTCGGTGGGTATCCTGAATACGGCATTCTCCACCGGCTCCATATCCATACTTACTACTTCAAACTCCATGGCTATACCGTGCTCATCGGTGTATGCATAGTACAAGGGCATGAATTTCGCGTCGGGGAAACGCTCGAAGGTAACCGCCTGCGGGGGATACCATTCTTTGGAGTAAAATATCTCAGTGGCTGAACCATTTTTGTATTTCACCTTTCCTTTCTCCACCGCGTACCCGGCTATGCTTTTCCTGGTGCTCTCTTCGCTGCTGATGGCAAAGCCGGTGAAAGGCTGCTGCCGCTTCACGATATCTGACATGCTCAATTGTATGGCATATTTTTTTCCGTCCCTTTTCTGCAGCGAATAAACAGTGTTCACGCCGCAATCCATGATCACCACATCACTGAAACCGTTGTCCAGCTTCAATTCCTTTTTTACATGCGGGCCTTTGAACGTAAACGTGTATACGCCCTTGTATTCTTTATGGTCTGCTGATTCCAGCTTTACATTGTATACAATGATGCCTTCTGTAAATGGCTTTTGCGCCCAGCTATGAGCTGAAATGAACAGGAAGAAAAAAGCAAGTGCTCTGCTACTCATAATCCAGTGATTGGCGCAGCCAATCTATATTTTGATACAAATTACCATAATAATAACAAAAATTATAAAAATCTTGGCTGATTTACCGCCATCTACCCCCTTTTTAAAGTGCTAAAATTCGTACATTGCTGTAGTATTATTTAATACGGATCGTGCTATGATGTTGTTGAAAAAAATGAAGAAATATTACGGGTTCATTGCGGGCATAGCCCTTACTGCCACTGCATTCCTGTTTATCCGCGCAAATACCACCGACCAATATTTTGAGGTGTCGAAGAACCTGGATGTGTATGCCAATGTAATGAAGGAGCTGAACACCTATTATGTGGACCCTATAGAACCCGGCAGCCTTGTAAAGACAGGTATAGACGCCATGCTTGAAGACCTTGACCCTTATACCAATTACATTACGGAATCGGATATAGAGGAGTATGAATTCATGACCACTGGCAAGTATGGCGGCATAGGCGCCAATATGCATCGCAAAGGCGATGATATTTACATAGGTGATGTGTATGAGAGCAGCCCAGCCCAGAAAGCAGGCCTGCACCCCGGCGATATGGTGGAAGCCATAGATAATCATCCCGTAAAAGGTAAGAGCATAGACGAGCTTGGCCTGCTGATGAAGGGCTCTCCCGGGACACAGATATCCATGAAGATCAAAGATGCCTTTACACATGCAGTGTCTCAAAAGATCATTACGCGCACAGAGATAGAAATATCGAGTGTGCCCTATGCAAGCCTGCAGGGGCCGGAAAACAACATTGCCTATGTGCGCCTTACCCAGTTCACACAGGGCTGTGCAAGACAGGTGCGCGACGCCTACGACAGCCTGCTAAAAGTACAGCCAGCATTAAAGGGCCTTATACTGGACCTGCGCAACAATCCCGGCGGCCTGGTGGAAGAAGCTGTGGGTGTGTGCAACATTTTCGTAGACAAGGGCACTGTAGTTGCCACTACCAAGGGTAAGATACCCGACCTGGATAAAGAGTATAAGACCCAGGGTGTAGTATGGAACAAGAACCTGCCGCTTACCGTACTGGTCAATCACTCATCGGCATCATCTTCTGAAATAGTAGCCGGTACCATACAAGACCTGGACCGTGGCGTTATTATCGGTGAGCGCTCTTATGGTAAGGGGCTTGTGCAGGTGGTACACCAGCTTGGTTTCAATGCACGACTGAAGGTTACCATTGCCCGCTATTACACACCCAGCGGCAGGTGCATACAGGCGCTTGATTATACCCACCGCAACCCGGATGGCAGTGTAGGCTTTATACCGGACTCACTTAAAAAAGCATACAAGACAAAAGCAGGCCGCACCGTGCTGAGCGGTGGTGGTATAGCCGTAGATGTGAATATAAAGGACGACCCTATGAGCACGCTTGGTATAGCACTGTACACAAAAAACTACTTGTTCGACTACGCGACTGACTATACCAGCAAGCACAAAACAATAGCCCCTGCGGATAAGTTCACACTCACAGACGGAGAGTTCAACGATTTTGCGAAGTGGCTGGAAAACAAAGACTATTCCTACAAGACAGAAACAGAGGAATCTCTTGACTCCCTGAAACGCCTTGCCATCCGTGAAAAATATTATGATGATGCCGAAAAGGAATTTGAAGCCCTCAAAAACAAACTATCTCACGACAAAAAGCAAGACCTGCTGAAGCACAAAGAACAGGTAAGGCAAATGCTGGAGAATGAGATCGCATCCCGCTATTACTATACCCGTGGCCGCATTGCCCAAAGCATGCTGCATGATAAAGAGCTGGATAAAGCCCTTGCTATTTTAGCAGTGCCTACAGAGTATGAAGGAATATTGAAACCTGGGAAGTAAGAGCCTCTCCCGGCCTCTCCCAAGGGAGAGGTGAGCCTGCCTGCCGGTAGGCAGGGTCGAATGAGCGCATTTCATAAAAAACATCTCGGGATACTTTCACCCCGGCTGTGTAATTCTTCAATATATAATTCAACCGCGTCTTTAGCCATAATCATAGCTTCATCTATATCCTCGCCATAAGTAATACATCCCGGTAATGCAGGCACGGAAACAGTGTATCCTCCTTCGGGTTCTTTGTGCAACAATATTTTATAAGTGTATTGCATATCTCAATGAATTTTCCTGCTACAAAGTTACATTATTGTAGTAACTGTAGAAACATTCGAAATGCGTTATCAACATATCTTTGCCCAGTTTTTTAATAACTGCAGCCCATATTCTGTGCCAACAGACTCGGGGTGGAACTGCACACCAAGGCAGGGATATTGTTTATGTGCCAGCGCCATTATTGTTCCGTCTTCCGTTTGTGCCAATACGTCCAAAGGTGTGCTTTCAAATTCATTTACAGCGAGTGAATGATACCTCATTGCAATAAACGGAGATGGAATTCCACTGAATAAAGGATGACCATTGTGCGAGACAGGGCTCGTCTTACCATGCATGGGGTAAGGCGTATGCACCAGTTTAGCACCGAAATACATACCCAGCGCCTGGTGGCCGAGGCATACACCGAGTATTGGTGTCCGACTATGAAAATGACCGATCACATCCATGGTAATGCCTGCCTGAAGCGGTGTTTCGGGGCCGGGGGAGATGATGATGCGTTCCGGGTTCAGTGCTATCAGTTGGTCCATGGATAACTCATCATTTCTGTATACAGCACATTCATGCCCTGTCTGCAGGAGGTAGTCGTGCAGTATGTAGGTGAATGAATCGTAATTATCAATGAGTACCCACATTGCCGGGAATTTTTTGATTTACGGTATCAAAGAAATGCTCCAGCTTGCCGAAGATATCTTTTGCAAACGGCAGTAACCTGCCCGCCTGCTCAAAGAACCATGGCGCCAACCGGGAGAACCAGGGATAAGTTTTTGAAGCTTGTATCGTATCAGCACCTATAATGTGCATATGGCTGCCTATCCATAACAAGGAACTCCACAACACAATAGCGAGAAAGCCATAAAGGAGGCCGCCAGCTATCCTGTTCACCATGCCAAGCATCAATCCCTCCACGGCCTTTTGTAGGAGCCGGGCTATAAGATGCACTACAAGCACAACTGCTACGAACAACAGTATATAACTGATCACCTGTACCCAGCCGGAAGTAACATATCCCTTAGCGAGCAGCCATGTGGAAAGCGACTGTGACAACTTAAGCGCGCATATGATGCCCAGCAGTATAGCCAGCACAGAGAAAGCGGCCACAATGAACCCCTTGGTGTAACCGCGAATAAAAAATAACAGGATGAGTATTATGCCGATTACGTCGAGGATCATGTTTCAAAGTCAAAAAGAATAGCGTTGCCAAAGAACGTAAGCATATCTATTTAGCGTAGAATATTATTCAGCATCATGGTTCGGCAGGGCTCACCATGACAACATCTATTTTACTCGCGCCACTACTAATTACCCCAAATAGCCATTGTTTTTGGGACAACGAATCAGTTACGATGCTAATAATTGCTTCACGGCCTCTGAAATGGCTTTGCCATCAGCCTTGCCGGCAAGTTGCTTGCTGGCTACACCCATTACTTTGCCCATATCGGCGGGCGATTTTGCACCTACCTGGTCTATGATCGCTTTCACTTCTGCTTTCAGTTCGTCTGCAGACATTTGTTTCGGGAGAAACCTTTCTATGATGGCAAGTTCTTCCCTTTCTTTTGCTGCAAGGTCTTCGCGGTTTTGTTTTTCGAAGATATCCAACGAGTCGCGGCGCTGCTTTGCAAGCTTCTGCAGCATCTTTAATTCTGTGGCTTCAGTTATCTCACCACTTGCGCCTTCTGCGGTCTTTTCAATAATAATAGCTGCTTTTATGGCACGAAGTGTACGCAATGCGGCTTCATCTTTTGCACGCATGGCGTTCTTGAGTTCGTCCATTACTTTAGTTTCCAATGACATGTTGAGTAGTTGAAAAGTTGATTGGTTGATAAGTAGTAACTAGGCTTTTTCGGCTTCAATGGCGGCTGTGGCTTTTTTGAGGAAGCTTTTTGCAAATTCCTTCAGCTCGTTGGCCAGTTCAGCGTTTTTTGTGGCGCGTAAATAGGTGTCTGCCATACCGTAAAAAGTCTGGTAGTAAAAATCGTTCATTTCATCAACCAGCATTTTGCTAGTCCACAGGTCTATGCGCAGTGCTGATTTTTCTTCACCATCCCAAAGGCCCAGTAAAATGGCTTTAGCATTCTGCCAGTCTGCCACGCCACCATCAGGTGCAGTCCATTGAATTGCCTCGGGCATTTTGTCTTCGGCAAGCTCTATTTGTATATTAATGTGTGATTTCATATTAAGCTAAAATGTGAATGTCAAATGTAATGAAAAATATGCCTGAATGAAGACTTTCCTGATTATGAATATATATGCCTTGTCAAGAATGCCCCATTTTCCTTTAAAAAATACTGTAAACGCCAGTAAAATTATACATTATTGATTACCAATCATTTACCGAAAACGGATGCCCCATTTAATGCCCCATTCATGCCCCATTAACGCCCCATTGTTGCCCCACTCATGCCCTTGCCTCGTCCCGAAATAGGTTTACACGTTGGTAAGATAATCCCGTTTTTTGTTTACTGCCATTTTGTTAGTCCCAGCTGGGGTTTACACTACAAAAATATTCATTATTCCATTTCTTCACTCCTTAGCAAATGATATTTTT
>CAIJNJ010000514.1 GCA_903821975.1 uncultured Bacteroidota bacterium | reverse complement strand
GGTACGGTGGGCAGCAGCACTGTTTTTAATATACTAACCACCGATACTGCCACCGGCGATACGGCTATGCTCGGTTTTGGTATATTAGTAGAGGCATTGCCGCCGGTTGATACCAATGTATTAATAGAAGGCGACACCCTTGTATATATGAGAGATACCATTTGCTACCAGGCGAGCGCCAACTACGGTACCCGTATTGTTTACAGTGTTAGCGATAGCGCTGTGGTAGATAGCATAACCGGCTGCGTAAGCGGTATAACCGGCAACTTTACTTTGCAAGCTATCATATACGGCACGGCTGGTTGTGGAAGTACCATTGGCAATCTGCCGGTGCATGTAACCCATGTAGCCCCACCTGTAGCACCCGCACATATTACTTATTACCTTGACAGCCTTACCCAAACCATAGTTGGTACATTTAGCAGCGTATACACTGGTACCGGTGGCACTGCAATTGAATGGGCAGGCAACCCCGGCTTTACCGGCTCGCATACTGCTACCTCACCGGCCAATATTAACGTAAGTATAACCGGTATAAAAGATACCCTGATTTATATACGCAGCCTCGATGCCCGAACCGGCCAGCATAGCGGCACCGTAAAAAGTGATATGAATACAGATATGCCTACGCTTAGTGCAGGTTTATTAGATAAAAGCTATTGGGTATATGATTCTGCTGGTAGCGACGAGTTTAATTATAATGTTAACCAGCCTTTGTATCCCTCTATTATATATCCTGACCAATCTTTCATGGCTCAAACTAATTTTATTACTAAATGGAACCTGATTTCTGCACTACAAGGTGGACTTGCAAATTATAACGACGTAACGGCATATTCAGGTCATGAATATACAAACAAATGCATTTCTGACTGGGGAGAATGCCCGGCAAACCCTACTCCCTGCGCAGGCCATGGATGCGCCCACGAATTGGGGTTTACAAATTACGGATCAGCATTTTTTACGACCTCAAAACTCGATTCTGCTTTTACTGATAGTGCATATGCGGGGTGGGACGATGGCCATCACTATCCTAAAATTCGTAAAACTTATTTCTATCATGGTGGAGGCTTATCAAGTGTTGATACCTTTCCACTAACTAATTGTATGCTTGAAATAAGAGCTAAATTACCGCACAATGTTGATACCGTCGATCAACGGGCGGGGTTTTGGAATTATTCCGACCGCGGTAGTTATTCAATAATTGACGGCTCTGGCCCTAATTTCGTCCATTCCGACATCGGCAATATCCCGGGTGAGCCTTGCAGTCAGGACGTGGTTAAAATAACACCTTGCGTTTTGGATGAAGATTGGCATACCTACACCGTTGTTTCTCTCCCTACTGAAATTGTTTTCTTTGTTGATGGCAAGGAGATTTGGTCAACTACTTTTGCAAATGTCTATCATGATAGCCTGCGGTGGCCAGATGATATATACTACAATTCACGTGCCAGTGTTCCTATAATGTTTGGCATGGGTGCTTTTGTTTGGAGTGAGCCCGATAGCGTAGGCGGTTACATTCACTCCGGTTGGATAGATACCTTTCATAT
>CAIJNJ010000513.1 GCA_903821975.1 uncultured Bacteroidota bacterium | reverse complement strand
TTTACTACGTTTGAATAGCCCCATATTTTTGTGTTTTGGTCGTTCTTAACCAAAGGTATGGCCGCTATTCAGGCAAAAAAGTTTCGGATAGTTGTGGTTACGGAATTATGAAAAGGCAAACTGTTATTTTTGCATCTGGAGAATTCATTCCTTTGTTTATATTTTTGTAAAATGACAGAGTTCAGGCCCGGTGGCTTTCAGCAATTACCTGTAGTTGTAAAAAACCTCCTCATCATAAATGTTCTTGTTTTTCTTATCCAGTATGCATTAGGAGCAAAAGGTATTAATGTCGATGACCTGTTTGCATTGCACTATTGGCAATCTCCAAAATTCAGGTGGTGGCAGCTTATCACGCATATGTTCATGCACGGCAGCCTTACACACATATTTTTCAACATGTTCGCTCTATGGATGTTTGGCAGGATATTGGAAAACGTATGGGGCCCGCAAAGATTTTTAATTTTTTATATGGTTTGCGGAGTAGGTGCTGCAATATGCCACCTTGGTGTATTAACGGTTGAATATACCAGCTTTCATGATGCCTTTATTAATTACCAGATGCATCCGGGTTTGCCTCAGTTTATGGACTTCATAAAAAAGCACCATGTTGGTGTTTCTCCGGCGTCATTAACCCAATGGCTCGCAGACCCGGATTCACAAGACCAGATACGGGCCTCCAAAGTTTTCCTCAACGATTATTACATGGATATGATCAATGAGGCCACGATAGGGGCTTCCGGTGCTGTGTTTGGTTTGCTTTTTGCGTTTGGATATTTGTTTCCCAATACACTCTTGTACCTGTATTTTGCCATACCCGTTAAAGCAAAATGGTTCGTTGCCGGCTATGCTTTACTGGAACTATATTCGGGTATCCAATCCAGCAATTCCGCAGGCGATAATATTGCCCATTTTGCCCATCTCGGCGGCATGCTGTTTGCGTTCATATTGTTAAGAATATGGAACAGCAAAAACCGTAACCACTTTTATTAATAACTTTATCACCAAATGAATACAGGACGCAGACGATCAGCATTATCCTATATACCGGGCTTAACGAATAATGCAGTATTGAAGCTGATCATTTTCTCAGCATTGCTATATGTAATGTTTGCACTTACCTGGGCAGTAATATTGCTTGTATACCAGGGCGAAGGCACTTTTGATAAGTATTTTATCCCCAATTTTGCACTGCCTGCTTTGGCCGGTTTCAAAACCCATTGGTGGACAATATTTACATACGGATGGCTCCATTCACCCCATGGTTTTTGGGAACTGCTGAGTGATATGCTTTGGCTGTACTGCTTCGGATCGGTTGTGCAAATGCTGATCGGTCATAGGCAGGTAATACCCATGTATATATATTGCCTGTTGGTGGGGGGTGTATTTTACCTGCTGTCGCAATTTTTGCCGGGTGAATTAGGGAAAGCACCATTTACGATCGGTATTTTTGGCCCAAGGGCTGCGTTAGTAGGGCTGGCGGCAGCTTCTGTAACCCTTACACCACAATACAGATTTTACCTCACAGAGACTTTTAGTATACCACTATTGGCAGTCGCCGGTATTTTCGGTGTATTGATGATCATCGGTTCGGGATTTTATTTCCCGGTCATTTTTATGTTGTTGGGCGGCGGGCTGATGGGTTTTGGCTATATAAAACTGCTAAAAGCGGGTTACCGGCCGGGAGAATGGATGTATACATTAACCGGTAAAGTAGAAAGCCTTGTGACCCCCGATGAAAATGCGGTATCGAGAAGGCACAATAAAAAGAGTAATGAAATGATGGGCAGAGGTTATGAGCCAAAGCACGGCATTTCCCAAAAACGCATAGACGAGATTCTCGATAAAATTAACCAGAAAGGCTATAATGCGCTGTCTGCAGAAGAAAAAGACACCTTAATGAGAGCGGGCAAAGACTGAAAGACTTACTACAACGTTATTATCTCCACTTCTTTTTAACCTATTTTTGTCCATATATGGCAGAACTTCATTTTTATAACTCTTACACACGCCAGAAGGAAAAGTTTACATCTATAACTCCCGGTTATGCGGGCTTGTATGTGTGCGGGCCTACGGTATCGGGTGAATCGCATTTGGGGCATGCACGGCCTTACATCACTTTTGATGTGGTGCAGCGCTATTTGAAACATCTTGGTTATAAAGTGCGCTATGTACGCAATATCACAGATGCAGGTCATTTTGAAGAGGAAGGCCGTGACGCAATAGACAAAGTGGGTGAAAAGGCAAAGCTGGAAAAGCTGGAACCCATGGAGATGGTCCATAAATACACTTCGCTCTTTCACTATGGTATGCGTCTTTTCAACTGTGAAGAGCCGGCAATAGAGCCAACAGCCACGGGGCACATAATAGAGCAGATAGCCATGATCGAAACGATCATAGAAAAAGGATATGCCTACGAGGTGAATGGATCTGTATATTTTGATGTAAAGAAATACGCCGAAAATTATCCTTACGGGAAGCTATCGGGCAGGATACTTGATGACCTGCTGGAAACCACACGCGAGCTGGACGGACAGGAAGAAAAAAGAAATAAAGTGGATTTTGCCCTTTGGAAAAACGCACCACCGGAGCATATACAAAGGTGGATAAGCCCTTGGGGCGAGGGTTTTCCCGGCTGGCACATAGAGTGCTCGGCTATGAGCAGCAAGTATCTTGGCGAAACCTTTGATATACATGGCGGCGGTATGGACCTTTTATTTCCGCACCACGAAAGCGAGATAGCACAAAGCACCATTGCACACGGCCACCCACCGGTGAATTACTGGATGCACAATAATATGATCACCATCAACGGTAAGAAGATGGGGAAGAGCTACAATAATGTAATAAAGTTCTCGGAATTATTCAGCGGCAACCATCCTTTACTGGAACAGCCATATCACCCCATGGTGATACGCTTCTATATTTTGCAGACGCACTACCGCAGCACACTTGACTTTTCAAATGAATCACTGCAGGCATCGGAGCGTGCGTTCAGGCGCCTGTGGGAGGCATATGAATTGCTGCAAAAAATAAATCATCCCGGCAATGCCGATGCCGGGGATAAAACACTCGACCAGCAGGTAATTACCTGGTGCAATGAGTGTGAAGATTTTATGTGCGATGATTTCAACACGGCAAAGGTGATCGCCAACCTGTTTGAGATAGCGCCTGTCATCAATGGTATGAAGGGCGGCCAGGTAGCAGCAAATGCTTTATCTGCCAATACCATTACGCTGCTGAAAAAGACGTTCAAAGTTTTTCTTGAAGACGTACTTGGCATGCAACCATTGCAGGCTGTGCAAAACAATAATTTCGACAAGGTGATCTCCTTGCTTATAGAGATAAGGACAGATGCCAAGAAAAGAAAAGACTTTGCCACATCAGACCAAATAAGAAACAAGCTTGCCGAAGGGGGCATATTGCTGAAGGATGAGAAGGACGGCACAGTATCTTATACTATAGAATAAAATCGGATGAAGAAAATATCAAGGCTTTTAAATTACCTGGCAGATTACAAAGGAAAGATAGGGCTCTACTTTCTTTTTAACCTGTTCAGTATTTTATTCAGCCTGCTTTCTTTTACAATGCTTATACCGGTATTGAATGTGTTGTTTGGAACAAAGGACACAAAGGCAATACCCGTAAATACTATCAAACCCACAAGCTTTGATTTTGTAAAAAATGCCATAGCCTATTTTACAAATCTCATACAGCAACAAGACAAGGTTACAGCATTAGCATATATATGTGTAACCGTTGTTTTGTTTACAATACTGAAAAACCTTTTCCTGTACCTGGCATTGTACATTCTTAATCCGCTGCGCAATGCAGTGCTGCGCCGGATAAGGGATGAGCTGTTTACCAAAACACTGTCCCTGCCCATTGGCTTTTTTACGGAAGAAAGAAAAGGAGATCTTATATCCCGAATGACCAATGATATTAATGAAGTCGAGCTATCTATAATGGGTGTCCTCGAAGTATTTATCCGTGAGCCGCTAACGATCATCATTTACCTGGCTACCATGATCTATATCAATTATCAGCTCACGCTGATCTTATTGGTTGCCTTGCCTATCTCAGGGCTTATTATTGGCAGGATCAGTAAATCACTCAGAAAGTCGTCTAACCTCGCTCAGGAGCAACTTGGCGGTATGCTGGGTATCATTGATGAAACATTGGTGGGCATGCGTGTCCTGAAAGCGTTTAATGCAGAGGGTCACCAGCATCAGAAGTTCATGACCATGAATAACCTGTTATTCCGTACACGTAACCGCATAGCTGCACGAAAAGAACTTGCCTCTCCAATGTCTGAGACAATGGGCATAATTGTAGTAAGCATCATTTTGTGGATAGGCGGCCAGATGGTGTTTGCGGGTAACGGGTTTGAAGGGGCAAAATTCATAGGGTACATTGTCTTGTTTACCCAGATCATTACTCCTTTTAAAAATCTTACTGCCGCTTTTTACAACGTACAAAAAGGCACATCTGCCCTCGACAGGATAGAGCATCTGCTAACGGTAGAAAATACAATTAAGGAGATCCCGGATGCTAAACCGATAGCATCTTTTTCAAAGAGTATTGTTTTCAAAAATGTCAGCTTTGCATATGGTGATAAGCAGATACTGCAGGGTATAGACATGGAGATCGAAAAAGGCAAGACCATAGCGCTCGTGGGTGCTTCAGGTGCAGGTAAATCTACGCTCGTGATCTCGTGCCTCGGTTTCATGATGTGACAGGCGGTGAGATACTCATAGACGGCGTTAATATCAAAGATTGCAAACTCGACGACCTGCGCCGCCTTATGGGTGTGGTGAGCCAGGACCCGATATTATTTAACGATACTATTTACAATAACATAACCCTTGGTACCGGCGGAGCTGACGATGAAAGAGTAGTGGAAGCAGCTCGCATCGCCAACGCAGATAATTTCATAAAACTGAAAAAGGACGGTTACGAAACAGTTGTTGGTGACAGGGGTTCCAGGCTCAGCGGTGGTGAGCGCCAGCGTGTCACCATAGCCCGGGCTGTACTGAAAAACCCGCCCATACTTATTCTTGATGAAGCCACTTCTTCGCTCGATTCCGAGAGCGAGCGCATAGTGCAGGATGCCATCAATAACCTGATGAAGAACCGTACCTGTATTGTGATCGCACATCGCCTTTCTACAGTGCAGCATGCCGATGAAATAATAGTGATGGAAAAGGGTAAAATAATGGAGCGCGGCACACACACAGTTTTATTAAGCCAGGGCGGCATTTACAAGCGCCTTGTTGATATGCAGCAGGTAAAATAATAAGATAGACTAAAAGGGGTCTTATCGCTTTTTCCTTTTGACTTTTGCCTTATAAAGATATACCCAGAAAATCCGGAATAAAAAAATTTATCTGAATACGTTCAACGCATATATTTGCAATATAGCTATGGTATGATTGTTCACTTTTAGACTATTAGGTTTTAACTTTAATCTTATGAGCAAGATACTTGTTACTGGCGGATGTGGCTACATAGGTGGCCATACGATCGTAGACCTCATACAAAATGGCTTTGATGTCATTTCAGTTGATGATCTTTCAAGAGGGTCTATGAAAATGCTCCATGGCATTGAGAAGATCGTGGGCAGGCCGATAAAGAACTACAAGGTGGACCTTTGTGACCTTGATGATACTGAAGCGATCTTCATAGAAAACCCCGATCTCGAAGGTGTGATCCATTTTGCAGCGTTCAAGTCTGTTCCGGAATCTGTGCAGCAGCCGCTCATGTATTTCAAAAATAACCTCAATTCGCTGATCAATATCCTGCAATGTGCTGAAGATTTTGATGTGGATAATTTCGTGTTCTCATCATCCTGTTCGGTATATGGAAATGCTACCAAGCTGCCGGTATCAGAAGACGCTCAGTTAGCCGAACCCGAATCACCTTACGCCCGTACCAAACAAATGGGCGAAGCAATGTGCCGGGATTTCACCAATCTTCACAAAGACTTCAATACTATACTCCTTCGTTATTTCAATCCGGTTGGTGCGCATCCATCAGCGTTAATAGGCGAGTTCCAGGACCTCTCTGAAAGTGTGGTGCCTGTTATCACTAAAACCGCTATTGGCGCACGAAAAGAAATGACCGTATTTGGCAATGATTATAATACCCGCGACGGCTCATGTGTGCGCGATTATATCCACGTCAGTGATATAGCGCATGCACATACCAAGGCGTTGCAGTACATAATTGAAGACCGCAACAAATCCAATTGTGAGATATTTAATCTGGGAACGGGGAATGGGGTGACCGTATTAGAGTTGATAAACGCTTTCGAAAAAGTATCCGGTGAAAAACTGAATTACAAATTAGGCCCGCGCCGCGAAGGAGATGTAATAGAAGTATACGCCAACAATAATAAGGCGCGCACACAACTTGGCTGGGAAACAAAATATGATCTTGATGCCATGATGGATACCGCGTGGCGTTGGGAGCAAGCCCTTGCCGCTTCTAAGAAAACTACAGTTACCGGTTAGAAGTACACTATAAACTCAAAACCGATATCAGATTAAATAAGCCTGAAAGGCTTAAAAGTTAATAGCCCTTAGTGAAACTCAGGGTATAGTGACGTTTCATTACACAACCCTGAAGGGGTTGAATGTGATGACATCAGACTTTGACATTTAATTGGTATAATACTGGGTAGGTTATTGTTTGGTTGATGCAGATCGTTCGTTAATGATAGCCGAAACAGTAATCATTAAAAAACCAATGGAAGCAAATAAATACCCTATCTTACTGTAGAAATTGCCATAAATAAGCACGGAAACG
>CAIJNJ010000512.1 GCA_903821975.1 uncultured Bacteroidota bacterium | reverse complement strand
GATCTAGCCTTGGTGATTATTCTTTGGATAACAGCAGGCCTGTAGATGGTTTCTATAAGCAAACAATGCTTAAAGGCGCCAAACCATTTGCATTCCCTAAGATCAATAAGAACAACATCAAGTTTTACAAACGTATCTGGAGAGACATTGATCTTACCGATTCTGTAAACAAGATATTTGCAACACCAGGTGAAACACTGATGCAACTGATCATGGATGCGATCAAGACAAACAGGCTGATACCCTACGCTGATGAAGGTTTTAAAAGCCAGCTGAACTACAAGAAAGTGATGAAGATATTTACCGACAGTGCTATCGTACCAATATTTGATTCTATCAGTGGTGAGCAGACAGGTACCAAGACCGTATTCAATGAGTTCAATGCAGACTCTGTTACCAAGTTTGAGATCAAGGAAGATATCTTCTTCGACAAAACACGCGGCAGGGTTATCACACAGATCATCGGCCTGGCACCTGTAAGGAAACTGAAATCAAGTGCGGGTGAATTCATAGCTGAGCAACATCCTTTCTGGTTGTACTTCCCACAATGCCGCAATCTTTTCGCAGCTAAAGAAGTAATAGACCCGCAGAGGGATATCTATAACGAAAGTTATGATGACCTCTTCATCCAGCGTAATTTCAGGACCATTATCGTTAAAGAATCTAACCCTGCAGATCTCAGGATCAAGGATAAATATCCTACCGACGAAGTTAAACAGAGGAAGGAAGCTGAGCGTATTGAGCGCGAGATACAGAACTACAAACAAAAAATGTGGAAATATTAATCTGATTCCGTAACTTGCATGTTAACGAACCGTGTGTATGAACAATAAAATTATACTTTTCTTAGCTGTTTTAATGCTTGCATGTGCTCCGGCCATTGCGCAGGTAAGGACTGATATAAACACACGTGAAAGAAGCAACAGCTCGGATGATGAGGGAGATAATACCTTTAGCGGCCACGCTCACGATTACAGCATAGGTTTTGGCATAGGCTCTACCAAAATGTACGGTGACCTTCCAAGTTCACGCCCGCAGCAGGTTTACATTGGCTATTTTGAGAAGAATATATCACAAAGTGTAAGTTTTGGTGAGACGATCAGCTATGGTTACCTCGAAAGCCATGGCCTCATACATAGCTATAACCACTTCACTTCGGTAGATCAGCACATTACCGTAGAGCTGGGAACATTATTCCACGTCTTCTACCCTACTTATTATGATAATGCGGTTACCCGCATACTCAGTGGTTTTTACATTAGCGGCGGTATTGGCGTTATCAATAATGACATGACAAAAATATCAAACCCTAACGAGACGATATTTGTTGCCAACACAGGTCTTGACAATCCTGTTATTGAGAAATACTCCACAGCTTTATACTTCCCTATGGCCGCCGGTTTTAACCTGCACCTTGCCAAGAAGCTGTGGATATTCAGAGGTCTTACATTCAATGCCAATTACCAATACAGTGTTTGCCAGTCTGATTACATTGATGGTTATGACCCGCCATCAAGGGCCAATAATAAGAATGACGTTTACACCGTAATGTCTGTTGGTTTCAGGTTCTTCATTACACATTATAAGACCGAAGAATAATACATCTTTCATTCAGCCTATTTTTTGATAGCCCTGTAATAACAGGGCTATCCTCTTTTTCCGGCAATCCACACAGTGTTACTAAAAAAAATTGACCTTTATAATTACCTTTTCTATTTTGTAGCGTGTACCTCAAAAAAGGTAATAGTATTTAGAAAAATGAAAAAGGCCTTTGCGTTTCTTGTATTGCTCACTTCCGCTTTTTGTTCCTATTCACAAGCTACTTTTAAGGCCGGCTGGAATACCTACCAGGCGGGAATGATCATTCATGAATATACCTACAACTATACATTTACCGATAGTTTCAGGCTATACCTGGCCGATAGCTCGGTGATCTATGCCACGGCCGACAGTATGGTAACCATGCAGGTGGGCACCCGTTACCGCGACAACTCAATATATAAGACCATCCATACCTTCAACGGTAAAAAACAGGTGACCAAGACCGAAGAGTACAAAGACGAGAACCTGCAGCAATCCAACGAGTGGCGCTATGACGATAAGGGGCGCAAAACCTACCAGCTCGAGGATAATAAGCTTACCGGTAACAGCTATAAAAAGAACTACGATTACAGCACCGATAAAAAGACGGGTGAAACAGTAATAACCGAAAGCGCATATTTTAACGGCAAGATAGAATTCTACACCAAGTCATACTACGATAAGGAGAACCAGAAGACCAAAGAGGTGCGCCTGAATGACAACAACAAGGACATCATACATGTAGAGAGCTATATCTATGGCGAGAACGGAAAGGTAAAAGAACGTTCGGTTTATTTTCCTGAATTCAAGGTGACCAAGAAGTTTGAAGAGCGTGAGGGAACACTGCCTGTAAAATGTTTCCGCTCTATGCCGATGGGTACTGCTGAGAAGATAAACCTGCACACCCGCATCTCATTCATAAAGCGGTTCATGACACGGATGGAGTCCGTGATCTTTGATAAAGACTGTGATGAATTTGAATACAAGTTCACCAACGGCAGCAACTGCGATATCATTGTAGCGAGCACCAAAGTTAATAATGCCAAGAAACTGATATTCCGCTACAAGGAGAAAGTATAGTCTTCCATTGGAATTGGGATTGTTACCCAGGAACTATTCGTTTTCGCACCAAATATCAATCCAAATCCCAAATTACCAATTACCAATTCCTAACCATAAGGTTACTTTGACGCGAAATTATGGCCGGGCTTTATTAGCTCGGGATGTGTGGCCTGGAAGCGGGCAATATCCCTGATAGAAACGTTTGAAACATACGGTTCATCGGTATGGGTATTGATGTAGTGCTGATGGTAATCTTCTGCAGGCCAGAAGGCAGTGTATGGCACCACCTGCGCGGCTATAGATTTACTGTATTTGCCCGACTTGTTCAGCTCGCTGATATAATGTTCCGCCATCTCTCTTTCTTTATCATTCCTGTAAAACACGATGCTGCGGTATTGAGTCCCCTCATCCGGCCCCTGGCCATTGACCTGCGTAGGGTCTTCCATAGATTCGAAGTATACCTTCAGCAAGGTTGCGTATGATATTTTGGAACTGTCGTAATAAATGTTCACGGTCTCGGCATGGCCGGTAGTGCCTGATTCCACGTCTTCATACGTTGGCCCACTGGTAGTGCCGCCTGCATAGCCGGAAACACCATCTACGACACCGTTAATACTCTCAAACAAGGTCTCCTCGTGCCAGAAGCAGCCTGCCGCAAATGTAGCCTGGCTGTATTTAGAAAGATCTTGTGGTACAACATCCTTACGGAAATTAGCGGCAACCTCTTTTGCGGTATGCGTAGAGACCACGGGTTGCCCGCAGGAGCTAAGGCTGGCGGATAAAAGTATGGCAGATAAGTAACCGGTGATACGATCCATTGTTGGTGGTTTTAGCCTATTTACGAAGTAAGGCCTGTTGCCGGATTGCAATACTGTAGTCTTAACAAACCGTATAGTCAACCGCAAATATGATAAACATTTTACCGCAAAGGCGCAAAGGCGCTAAGTCCCAATATTTTTGATAACACCCTATGCCACTTCCGGCACCATAAAGGGCGCCATATCTATTTTACCGGTGCGGGAGCGCAGGAAAGCGATCACTTCTTCATCGGATGAGAAACGGTTGCCGAGGTTCACAAAATGCTTTTGCAAAATTGATGAGTTGTGCATGAAATAACCACTATGCCGCCGCCTCTTTCCTTGCCAAATACTCCG
>CAIJNJ010000511.1 GCA_903821975.1 uncultured Bacteroidota bacterium | reverse complement strand
ATCGCATACCTTTAAGCAGCGCTTTATTACCACTATAGGCTACAGTGTAACTGATAATGTGATCACTGAAGTGATATACCCCAGTACCACGCAGGACAGGGTAACGATACAAACAAAAGAGAACCTTGCGCACATGATCTATTATGGGGCGAGTGGTGCATATACCATACCAATTTTTAAATGGTGGAATAACGTAACCAATGTTGATGCCTATTACAGCAAGTACCAGGGAAACCTTGCCAACACAAGCCTCGACAAGGGTAAGCCAACCTTTGACATTAATACCAGCAACAAATTCACAATGCCTAAAGACTGGTCAGCAGAGGTATCTGTTTTCTACCAGGCTTCACAGGTTTATGGCTTTTTAAACCTTACGCCTATATCTATGTTCAATGTTGGTGTACAGAAAAACATGTTTGACAAGCGACTTACACTGCGCCTCAATGCCAATGATATTTTCTGGCATGGTAATGAAAGTGGTTCGTCATACTTCACTAACTATTCTGAAGTATTTATTGCCCGCCACGATACGCGGCAGGTAAATCTTTCACTTACTTATCGTTTTGGTAAAAGATCTGTTGCTCCTGTAAGCAAGCATAGTGGCGGTGCAGAGGATGAAAAGAAACGTGCAGGCGAGCAGGGTGTGTAAAATAGTTCCCGCCTATATATTAGCAAATGAGCTGTATCTGTTACAGCACGCCCCCGGAAAACTTTGTGTGATCAGCCTCCGGGGGCATTTTTATGCATTGTGGTAGTGGAGAAATTCCTATTTAATTATCCTGATCTTTAGCGGGTAATCTGGTTAAGTAAGAGATTGGCTTTAGCCGAAAAGCGTAAGTGCAGTTTTTGTAGTCAACTTTTTTTCAGGATGAGACACAGCATAAAAAAACCCCGCATTTGCGGGGCTCTTTTTGTTGAAGTATTTATTAACGGAAATTGTAGTAGTTGAGATCTTCGAAACGTGGACACATAACCGGATCGCGTGGGTTCTTTTTGTGATTGTAAACGCCGCGCACATACAGCGAAATTTCAGTAGCACTAGCGCCTGAAACAGCCGTTCCGTTTACCAATTGAGAAGAAGTCACGTCATACGAAAAACCAAAAGAAACGTTTTTGTAATCGATCTTTATAACCGGTATTACCGCATCCTGGTAGCGATACATAAGGCCAAAGGCGAAACCAAATACGCTCGGCAGGCCAATAGGTATTGCGCGGTAAGTGATCATACCACCGAATATCATTTCCTGGTAAGGCTGCATTACGCTGTAATCAAAGTGAGCGGTAAACCCGAACTGCTGGCTGAATGCGGTGTGGAAACCTGCATTGAAATCCCACTTCACAGGCAATTTCACCAGTACGTCAGAACCATTGAATGTCTCTGTTGGTGCGTTCAGGTGAAATGCACCTGCACCAATATAGTAATTGAAGATACCACTCTGG
The DNA here is from genome assembly GCA_903821975.1 of uncultured Bacteroidota bacterium. Classification (GTDB taxonomy): domain Bacteria; phylum Bacteroidota; class Bacteroidia; order Chitinophagales; family Chitinophagaceae; genus Nemorincola. The sequence goes on along the minus strand of CAIJNJ010000511.1, from coordinate 3,182 downwards.
TCAAGCGAACTGTTGAGGCTGATTCCCGCACCTACGTCATAGTTATTCAGTGTTTTGAATGGTGCGATCTCACCGGTCGGGTTTGCCGGATCAAATGACCCGTTGATGTACTGGCTGCTGAAGGTCATTTTGCTCTGGTCTACAGAACGGTTAATGTACCCTCCTGTCAGGCCAACAGACAGATATGTGTTATGACGGTCTTCCAGCGCCTTGTTGTAGCTGATGGAAGGGTAGATCTGTGTACTCGTAAAGCTGATAGAACCGGCTTTATCGTAAGTAGCTACCAGGCCAAAGCTGATGTAATCACCAATGTCCCTGTTCACAAGTATTCTCGTTTCTCCCGACATCATTACGGTGCTGTATGGTGTGGAAACAGTGCCCCATTGGCTACGGTAATCAAGGCCAAACTTATAATCGCCGCTGAATATACCCGTGAGCGCAGGGTTACGAAGTATCGAATTTTCGTAAAACTGCGAAAAGTGGATGTCCTGCGCATTACTGTTTATGCTCATGCCGAGCAGTGCACTTACTGACAAACTGGTTAAAAAACGCTTCATTTTATCTGGTTTAATATTTTAATGAATTAGCTTATCGTACTATTGATATATCTCCTTTGTATTTAAATGGCTGGCCGCCCAGTTCACAGGTTACTTCCACAACATACATGAACACATCCGGCTCCAGTACTATGCCTTTGTAAGTACCATCCCATCCTGCGCCAGGGTCATTTGCACTTGTATTCGCCGACTGGAACACCATTTCGCCCCACCTGTTGAATATTTTCAATGATATCACAGAACCAATGCCTTTGCCACTTATAAAGAAGCGGTCATTCACACCATCACCATTCGGGGTGAATGTATTAGGTATGAATATCTGGCTGATCTGGTCACAGGTAAGGTTTATCGTTACCTCGCCGTTTGAAATACAACCGTAATTCGATGTGGCAGTAAACGTATACGTCGTATTCACCGAAGGTGTTGCGATCGGGTTAAAGCATTTTTCACACGATAAGCCTATCGCTGGTGTCCATTCATAATCTGTGAGCAGCACTTCGTTAAGGATGTTGGCCCCCAGTTGCACGGATGTTCCTGCAACTACCGTAAGTGATGTTGTAATATTGAATGCCGGATATGGCTCTACATAAACGATCACATTTAACGTGTCGCTGAAGCAGGCGTTTTCCTTTATGATCAACGTATAATTGGTCGTTGTATCCGGGGTAGCTACAGGGTTAGGAATGTTTGGATCATTCAGGCCAAGTGCAGGAGACCATAAATAATAATCCGGGTGCGAGCCATCCACGCTGGTGCTGCTGGCTATCAGTTGTGCGCTGCTGCCAAGACAGATAATGGTATCATTACTGATCGTGTTCTTCGTAGTATCCAGCACAGATACCGGAACCAATATCGAATCACGGCAACCATACTGGCTGGTACCAATTACATTATACACGAGGTTTTGTGTGTCTGATGCTATTGGATTCGCACAACTGTCGCACGACAGGAACGCATTCGGGAACCACGTATAAGTGGCAGCCCCGGAAGCGGTAAGCTGCGTTGACGAACCACGACATACTATTGCCGGATTAGGCACTACGGTGATGACCGGCAGCGGGTTCACTGTAACCTTGAACGAAGTCGAGAAGTGACATCCGAACGAGTCAACCGCAGTTGCTGTATATATATGTGTGGCAGTTGCACATGCTACTGTTGTATCACATACGAGGCATTGGAGGTCTATCGCAGGTGTCCATGCAAAAAGGCTGCCTGTAAACCCGGAAGCTACCAGGGTATCACACTCGCCTGCGCAAATGCTGTCCTTGCCGGTAATATGTATGTGCAGCAGTACGCTGTCTACAAATACTGTAACAGTTGTGTCATGCGAACAACCATACTGCGTAGTACCAATAACGGTATATGTTGTAGTAACAGATGGTGACGCTAATACAGGCGTTCCGGTGTTTGGAGCTACTGAACTGGCAGGAGACCATGCATATTGGCCGCCCGGCCCTGCACCTGACGCAGTCAGTGTTACATTTCCGCCAATACATATTTGTGTGTTAGAGGAGTTTGTTGCTGTAATTACAGGTATCGGGTGCACGGTAAACAGTACATACACATGACAGCCAGTCGTTGGGAATGTATAGAACACTGAATCTGTACCGGCGGATATACCTGTTACATTCACCCCGTTAGTACCGAAAGTTGCAAGGCCGGTGATGGTACCATCACTGCTGCTCCATACACCACCTGCAGTTGTATCACTCAATGCACGGGTAAAGCCTGCGCATATTTGCGGATTTCCGAGTATCGGTGTTGGTATCGGGTTTACGGTGATCACCTTGCTGGTAATACAGAACAGGTTGCTTGTGTAAGTTATTGTTGTAGTACCTGAATGCAGGCCGGTTACAATACCGGATGAAGCGCCTATGCTTGCTGTATCTATTTTGCTGCTGGTCCATGTACCGCCAACAGATGCATCACTGAGTGTAATCGTGGCGGCAACACATACTACCGAATCGCCGGTGATCGCAGGTGGCAGAGGGTTAACAGTTTCAAGGAAGGTCACGTAACAGCTGGTAGGCAATGTGTATGAAATATACACTGTGCCGCTGCCTATACCGTAAACTTCTCCGGTCGTGTCATTAACGGTTGCTATTGCCGTGTTCTGGCTGCTCCACAAACCATTTGGTGTATTGTCAGTTAAATGCACGCTATCCTGTACACATACTGTAGAAGGGCCGTGAATGATATCGGGTAATGGATTAACGGTTTCAGTCCTGGTGATGATACAGCCGGTTCCAAGCAGCGTATAAGTAATTGTTGTTGTACCTGAATGGATACCTGTTACAATACCGGTAGTGTTACCGATAGTTGCTGTATCCACAAGGCTGCTGCTCCATGTACCTGTCATCGGATCCGGGTCGGTTAAGGTTACTTGTGAACCAACACATACTGTGCCCGGTCCTGCAATTGGTAATGGTAACGGATCTACAGTAACCTGCTGGGTAACAAAACATCCGCCGGTTGGTATTGTGTAAGTGATCGTAGCAAGCCCCAGGTTATGTCCGAAAACAACACCGGTTATCGAATCGATCGGTGCTACACTTATGTCACTTGAGCTCCATACGCCGCCGCCTGTTGCATCTGTAAGTGTATTTGATGTACCGATACAAACGT
>CAIJNJ010000510.1 GCA_903821975.1 uncultured Bacteroidota bacterium | reverse complement strand
TTATCCTGCAAACTGGGATAGTAACCCCAATACGTATGCTTCATGCCTTACCGTAAGCACGAGACAGTCGGGTAGTGTGCCTAACTCGTGCAGTGGTAACAGTGGTGGCGGAAAATCATGGTACGATCATATTTTCTTGTCCGCCAACATTATCAACAATACAGATCATATCAGCTATATCCCGCATTCTTTTCGTGTTATAGGCAATGACGGTAACAGGGTTGGTATTTCTGCAAACGGCTCCCCTGTTAATACGTCTGCCCCCACAGCCGTAATTAATGACATATTCCAGATGTCAGAACATTACCCTACAACGCTTAACCTATTGGTGGATCTGTCTTCTACTACCAAAGCCGTAATGCAAAATGAGAGGGAGAAAGTTTTGGTCATTAACCCGGTTGGCGATCAGTTGGTGATGCACTTTTCAAAGGACCTGGCCGGTAAAACGGTAAGTATAGAGTGCGTGGATGTGCTTGGAAGGGTGGTAATGCAGAATACTTTTATTGCGACAAATGAAATCATGCAGTTGCCATGTACACTTATTCCCGGTGAGTATTATTTAATAGTAAGCGCAGATAATAAGGTAATCGCTGATGTGGAGCTGGTAAAGCAGTGATCATTTTGCCCCGTAATTATCCTTATAAAATTTCTCTTCGTTTTTTGTCGGATAGTAGGGCTTGTGTGTTCTCGCCACTACGTTGCGCTGTGAGAAATACAGGTCAGTGATATCTGCGCCATTTGTCTGTACGATAACAATATCCGGCTCGGCATATTTAGCTTTCTCATTCCACAAGGTCAGGTAATCATCTATCGTATACCCGATTATCGCAGTGTTCATGATCTCAGCATCCGGGAACATTTGCTGCAAAACTGCAGCTATGGTATATTCATCATTAAGGAATGGTGAGAAAAATGCCGAATCGCCCATAAGCAGTATGCGTTTTTTCTTTTTAGGGAACTTCAGGTCATAAGCCATGCGTATCCCCTGTGCATTGGCATGTACATGGTAGGGCATATCTTTTGCGCCATCCATTATTTCATCATCGTTTGGTGGCAGGTCTCCGAAGGTTTCCGGGCGTTCAGCATCCTTGTAGGTGACAGTACTCGTGGTGTTGTAATATCTTTTAATGATGGGAGCCAGGCGGTCTGCTAGAAAGATAGCCCCCTTTTTAGACCAATGCCCGTCCCTCGGTATCTGTGTTATCACTTTTTGGTTTTGCGAGGCTACGATAGGGGTAAAGTCAGTGTATTCAATGCCTAATTGTCCGAGGATCGACTTTACTTCGGGGATACCGTAACGGTTTGCGTTCAGCATTCCTTTCCCGGTTTCTACAGTAAGAATTACGAAGTACAGTTTTGCACCTGTCGCTTCTACCTGTTGTTTTAATGCTGCGGCCTCGTCTTTGTATCGTTTCTTTAATTCGGTATATAAAGCAGTGCCCGGCCCATTATCCAGGATATGTTCATCAGGTATTTTAGGGTATTGCTCTTTTAATTGGTCTGCTTTTTTTCGGTTGGTTTCTTCCTCTTTTGCTTTGAGAGCATCCTTTATACTGGGTTGCGGCGCAGATTGGCTGGCGCCATTGGCGCAGCCGTATAGATACCAGGTGCACGCAACTATTAAACCCGTATAAAGAATTCTTAAACTCATTTACTGGGAATTATATTAAAACCCCAAGTTATGAATTTATTACTATACGAACGTTATGTTTAGCGCTGGTATGTTTCTTTGTAGAACTTTTCTTCGTTTGCAGATGGCAGGAAAGGCTTCCCTGACCTTGAGAAATGATTACGGTGCGTGAAGAAAAGATCTGTGATATCGCCCCCGTTTGTTTGCACGATAACCAGGTCCGGTTCTGCGAACTTCGCTTTCTCATTCCACAACGTAACATAATCTTCTATAGTATAGCAGATAATACCCGAGTTCATTATTTCGGCATCGGGGAACATTTGTTGTAATACTGCGCTTACCGTAAATTCATTATTCAGGAATGGGCAGAAGATCGCAGAGTCTCCCATAAGCAATATGTGTTTCTTCTTTTTAGGGAATTTCACATCGTGGTTCATGCGCAACCCTTGCGAATTGGCCTGCACGTGATAAGGCATATCCTTGCCCCCGTCGCGTATCTCGTCATCATTTGGTGGCAAGTCGCCGAAAGTTTCCGGTCTTTCAGAATCTTTATAAGTTACTGTGCTCTTTATATCACTATATTTCCTGATGATCGTTGCCAGGTGGTCAGCAATGAATATTGCACCTTTTTTAGACCAGTGGCCGTCCCTTGGCACTTGTGTCAGCACTCTGGCGTCCTGCGCTGCAATGAGTGGCGTGAAATCCAGGCATTCTATGCCCAGCTCTGCACAGGTGGCGTTGATGTAGGGTATTCCATACCTGTTCGTGTTCTGTATGCCTTTACCCACTTCAGGTGTCAGTATTACATACACCAGTTTCGCACCTGTAGCCTCTACCTGCTTTTTCAGGGTATTGGTCTCGTCCTTATATCGCTGCTTTAGCTCCCTGTATAATGCAGTGCCATCGCCATTTTCCAGTATGCGCTCATCCGGCACCTTAGGGTATTCATGGTTCAGGTCGTCTATTTTTTTTCTGTTATCATCAGCTTTTTTGTCTTCCCTTGCTTGTTGCACGCTTTCCTGTCCGCCAGTGTTCTTGCTTTTACAGCCGTTCAAAAGAACTGCAGATATCATCAGCGCGGCTATTATCGGTCTTGTGTTCATCTCTTAAAATTTAAAATAATAATATTCGGCGGCATCCTGTTTTTTATAGAACAGATATATGCCTATACAAACAAGTAAATATAAACAAACTTTTATAGAGTAGTTTATCCATACTGCTCTTTGCGGGCTCATTGTATTGCCCGTTATACGCTCAGGTATGCGCCATTGCTGCATATCCATTGAGTACTCACCATTTCGCTGTATCCATTCTATGGCTATCAGTGGCAGGCACCATGTTATGTACTTTGCCACATATTGTGTAGGCGATGATAAGATGCTAGTTGAAAAAATCCGCGATAATATATGTATAGCATCTCCCACGCTGGCGGCCCTGAAAAATACCCACGAGAATCCTAGAAAAAGAAGCACGAAAATGTTGCTACAAACATTGTAGATGAACGAGGGCACTTTTTTAGAAAGTTGCTTGCGTCGCTTTCTTGTCAATGCCTCATACACCATTGCCACTCCATGCAGCAGTCCCCAGACCACAAATTGCCAGCCGGCGCCATGCCATAAGCCACTTATGAAGAAGGTGATCATCAAACTGAGCACAATTGACCACCTGTCCAGGTGCCGGAAGGTTACCACAAGCGGGTTATAGATGTATTCATAAAACCAGTTGGTCAGCGATATATGCCATCTTCTCCAGTATTCGGTAACGCTCTTGCTGGAGAAGGGTAGCCGGAAGTTTTGTATCAATTCTATACCCAGCAGCCCCGCAAGCCCGCGGGCAATGCTGGAATAACCCGAAAAATCGGCATACAGCTGTATACCAAACAGCATGACGCCAATGAACAATGTGCTGCCGTTAAGGTCCTGGTATTGCGAAAAGCAAAAACTTACGGCCAGAGAGATATTATCAGCCACAACCATTTTCTTAAAAAGCCCCCACACTATTTCACCTATGGATTCGTCTATGTAACTTAATGATACCGTTGCCTTCTTGCTGAACTGTGGCAGTATGGTGGCCGCAGAAGGTATAGGGCCGGAGAGCAGGTGTGGAAAGAAACTGATATACGTGGCATAAGTGAGTAAATTTTTCTCTGCACTTATTTTCCTGCGGTAGACATCAGTAATATAGCCAAGCGTGGAAAAGGTATAAAAGCTGATTCCTACAGGCGTAAGAATATGCAGTACGCTTGCCTGCCATTGTTCCAGTCCTTTTACACCGTTGAAAAACAGGCCGCTGTATTTTGTATACACAAGCCCCGCGCTGATGATGCACAATCCAATAACCAGTAATGTTTTTCTTTGTACCTGGTTGTCGGTTTTATCAATAAGCGCAGCGAACAGATAACTGGCAATTATGATAGCGGAAAGGTAAATGGGGAAAGAATAGTGTAGTTGTGCGTAAAAGTACATGCTCCCTCCCAGCAATACCAGATTTTGCAGGTGCCGCCATTTGAATAATAGCCAGTAACAGGCCAGTATTATAGCGAAAAACAATGCAAATCCCTGTGTATTAAATAGCATGTGTAATGATTGCTACAATAATACAATAAATATCTTTAGTGGTTACTGATATAGATCAGTTGAAAAGGTCAAAAGGAATGACGTTCGTCAGAACGCTCTTTGTAGAAATGCAGTTGTTCTTTTAGGCCAATGATATCTCCCTTTATTGCAAGCAGAACGTTATAAAACAGCGAGAATATCCTGCTGAAAAATAATTTGGCAATACTCATGACGATCAGCACGGTAATGAATGCACTGTGGCAGGTGCTATGATCTATATCGAAAAAGTATTTTAGGCTTACCATTATCAAATGTCCTATGTGTCTCATGTCTGCAGATGCATTTTTGCCTGCTACTGTATTTTTAAAAACCATGCCACATATATTGCCATAAATTAACAGCCACTGACAAGCATAATCAAGTAAATAAGTTTAATTTTAAATAATAAACGAAGTGTGTGAAAAAGATCGTTTTTTTTCTGCTATTGCTGCCTCTTGCCTCATATGCACAGCTGAAGATTTCATCTGTTGTTGGTGATACGTTACTTCATGGCTTTTCTTTTAATGAATTACACACCAATGCATATATTTTAAATGCCACAAATGCGTTTCAAAATGAGCACACTATTCCCCGCGATCTGTATACGCAGCAGCTCCCTTTCTTTTGCAGGCAGGAACTGAAAATGCAGAAGGCCCATGTGCCGCTCACCTTTAGGTTAGGCACTATGGATCAATGCAATTACCTCGAACAAAAGCCGGGTTACAAAATAAATTAAAGCTACGGCCGCCCTAATTGCTGTAGGATGGAAGGTGGTACTTGCAGGCCAAACTGCTGCATATGTTTTATCTGTGCTTTTGCTTTATCGATCTGTTGCATTTGCAGGTATAGCAGCAGTAAGTTATTATTAGCCATGCCGTTTCTTGTATCATGTTTCAGGTAGGCCTGCAGGTAATCTACCGCGCCGTTAAAATCCTTCTGTTCCATAGCTACCCGCGCCAGCAAAAAATCGCATTGATAGTAGTCTGAAATACTTTTCTCAGCGAGCAGGTATTTTTCTGATGCGGCTACCGAATCCTTCTTTTGCAGCAGGTCGCCAATGTAAAAATTCAGATATTTTTCCTTCGGGTTTAGCTGGTATGCTTTGCGGAATAGCTCTTCAGAGCGGGCAAACTCATCCTTATCCAGTCTCGCCGCAAGCATCATATTGGCATATGCCGAATTAGGAGACGTTTCTGTAGCCTGTGTCCAGAATGTTCTTGCATCCGCAAAGCATTTCTGGTGACTAAAATTGATCGCGGCAAATACTGCACAAACCAGCACCCCGGAAATAAATAACTGCTTGTCTGCAAGTTTATTATGAAATAGTACTGTTTGCGACAGCAGCAGCAACATGCCTATCATGGGCAGGTACAGGCGGTGCTCAAAGGTCTGTTGGTTTAGTTTGTCAGGCACAAGCAGGGCCGGCATAAGGAATAACAGGAAGACACCAAAACCACCCAGTATCACCTTCATATTCCGTTGCTTATACAGCAGGATAACTGCACCGAGGATCACTATCGCAGGCAGGCCATAATAATAAACCGTATCCTGCTGCGTTGGGAATACACTCAGGTTAAAGGGTAAAATAATTTTACCGAGGTACTGTACGATCACAGGTAACCGTCTTATAATTTCTTTAAACCCTTCCGCAGATACAATACCTGATGAGGCCGTAGTAGCCATAGACCTGGCCACGAACCATACCAGGTAGCAACCGATCCATTTTGCATAAAGTAACAGGTTGCGCTTATCATTCCACTTTTTATTGAGTACAAAGACCAGCAGAATAAACGCAGCAGGCGGTGCAAATACGGTTGTCTCCTTTGTAAAGAATGCCAATAGCAGGAAAATAGCGGACAAAGAAAGGTCCTTGATCTCGCCGTTATTGGAATAGTCTATGGCAAACAAGGAAAAAGCAAGAACAAAGACGGCAAGCATAGTGTCATTCCTCCCGGGTATCCATGCTACAGCTTGTGATAATACGGGGTGCACGGCGAATACAAGTGTGAGTATAAAAGCGGTCAGCTCCTTTATTCCCAGTTTCTTAAGTAGCAGGAAAAGCAACACTACCGAGGTAACATGCAGCAGAATATTCACAAGGTGGTAGCTCATGATATTTACTCCGCTTAGCTGGTAGTTGAGTATTATGGAATCTGAGAACAGCGGGCGGTAGTACGGGTCTTTGACTGCATCAAATAACCCGCGCTGGAATGCAGTTACAAGGTTTTGCAGGTTCTCGTTATACGCACGGAAATCACGGATAAATATAGCGTCATCCAGATCCGTAAACCCATATGACAGCGATGGGAGATAAACGATAAGTGCGGCCAGCGCCAGCCACAGAATGGGCCTTGTAATGGTAAATCCTTCTGGTTTTGCAGCTATAGGGGTCTTTGCCGGGCTTTTTACGGCTGTGGCCTGTTCCGGCTGTTTTGATTTCTTTTTACTCACGTTGGTTACTGGATATTCTCAAATATAGATAATGAACAGGAAACCTCAAATCGCTAAATAAAAGAGGCAAACCCTCTGGTTTGCCTCTTTTATTTAAGG
>CAIJNJ010000509.1 GCA_903821975.1 uncultured Bacteroidota bacterium | reverse complement strand
GTTAATGATGCAATAGGGAGGTTCAAAGCCGGGCATGGATGTGGCGCGTATATAACGTTCCTGCTTTTCTTCATCCCAACTCATATCTATCACTTTTAGCGCTGCCATTTCTTTACGATAGTGCAGGCTTGTGCCAAATTTAGGAATGAGTAATTCCTGTGGGATGGGGTTGTAATTACCATTAACGATGTGCGCCAGCGTTTGACGGAATAAGTTCAAGGATGCAGTATAGGTAAGCTGGTACAGATCTTCCACCCAGCAGTTTTCGGGGATAGGGAATCTTTTCTGAAATAATATATCCCCATGATCGATCTGCGTGTCGATTTTATGAATGGTAGTGCCGAATTCTTTCTTGTCTTCGATGATAGCAAATGAGAACTGATTAGCCCCTCTATATTCAGGAAGTGGCGCCATGTGCAGATTCGCTGTAAGCTCACTGGCTTTATCTATATGTTCCTGTTTCAGTACTTCATGGTATTGCACAGAATACATAATATCACAAGCGGGCAATTCTTCAAGGCTATTGATAACAGGTATCTGGTGCTCGGCTGCAATAACATTGAGATCATGCGCATTACCAAACTCTTTACGGGCATGAGTGAGCAAGCCGATAATGTCAATATTCAACACATCTTTTTGTGAGACAAGGTAAGCAAGGCATTCATAGCCGATAGGCTTTGAGCCGAGGAAAACGATCTTTTTTTTGCGCATCTGTGCTATTATGATTCAAATTTAACGTAAAACATGTTTGCAGAATTGTATTTGACCATACATTGATATTAATATTTGTATGTTTCCGGTGAGTAACCTCGAAACACCCCAAAAAGTATCTCGCAAAGACGCAAAGACGCTGTTGCCCGTGTATTGTTTTTAAGGCCGCAAACAATAGTAATCTAATGCTGATTTTTAATGATTAATATGATATTATTTAGCTAAAAACAACATATTTATCTATTTTAGCAAACCAATGGCGCAACGCAAAATAGTCATAATCACCAACAGGGTGCCTTATCCGTTGAAAGACGGCGGCAACCTAGCCATGCATGCCATGATTGAGGGCTATCATAATGCAGGATGGCAGGTATACCTGCTGGCTATGAACACCTCCAAACACCACATAGCCCATATTGCGCTTAAAAAGCTATTCACCCACCTTCATGCATTTGAGTGGATGGAGATAGACAACAAAGTAAAGCCGATAGATGTACTCGCCAATTTTTTATTTAGTAATAAACCGGAGCACGTAAAACGTTTTTACAATACTGATTTCAGGGATAAGCTCATAAACATACTTACCACTTTCAAACCCGATGTAGTGCAGGTAGAAAGTGTATACCTTACTACCTACCTGCCGGATATAAAAAAGCATTCGAACGCAGTTAATGTACTGCGCCTGCACAATGTGGAATACCAGATATGGCAGGGCCTTGCAGACAAACAAAAGAACCCGCTGAAAAGGTATTATTTCAATAACCTGACCAACAGGGTAAGCAATTACGAAATAAGCTCCTGGGAAAAATACGATCTTTTACTGGCCATTACCGAAAAGGACGCAGCAACGGTATCGCAGTATGAGGATATGACCCCTGTTACGGTGATACCTTTCAGCATAGACCTGAAAACGATACCATCGTCTACAGGAAATGAGAAGTGGGTAGGCTACCACATAGGTGCCATGGACTGGATAGCCAACCAGAGCGGTATTAGATGGTTTTTGAGCCATGCATGGCCAAAAGTGCATAAGGCATTCCCACGGTTTGAATTTTATTTTGCCGGGAGAAATATGCCCGAGGAATTCAGAAAAATACATTTGAGGGGCGTGCATTGCATGAACGAAGTGCCGAGCGCCGAAGAGTTTATCGCAGATAAGAAGATACTGATAGTACCACTGCTATCGGGCGGAGGAATAAGGGTGAAGATACTGGAAGCAATGGCTGCGGAAAAAGTAGTGATATCCACATCTACAGGAATAAAAGGTATAGAAGCCAATCCGGGGGAGCATTACCTGCATGTGCGGAAGCCAGAGGATTTTGTAAAGGCGATAAGATGGTGCCTTGATAATAAAACTGCGGCAGAGAAAATGGCTACACGCGCACGTGAACTGGTTGCAGAGAAATATGAAAATTCCATTGTGATAAAGAAAGCGATATCGGAAGTGGAATTACTGCTAAGTAACCGGCATTAGCGTGCTTCTTTTCACCAGTTTTGGTAATGGCTGTTTTATTCTCTATTTTTAATAGATATATTTATCAATGGCCGCTATTCTTTCCATACAAAACATATCCAAATCATACGGCCCTATTATGGCGCTGAAAGGAGTATCGTTTGATGTGCCGGAAGGTAGTGTGTTTGGTATTTTAGGACCTAATGGCAGCGGCAAGACAACATTGCTCGGCACTATACTTGATGTGCTGGTGGCAAAGGGCGGGAGCTACAGCTGGTTTGGTGGTATGCAACATGATGCTGCAAGGCGGCAGATAGGATCGCTGCTGGAAACACCTAATTTTTACCATTACCTGTCCGCTTTTGACAACCTGGAGATCACCGCTGCCATACGTGGCAGAGGAAAGGATGACCGGGACCGTGTGCTGCAACAGGTAGGCTTGTATGAACGCAGAAAAAGTAAATTCCAGACCTACTCGCTGGGCATGAAACAAAGACTGGCCATAGGCGCTGCACTGTTGGGAAACCCCAAAGTGCTGGTGCTTGATGAGCCCACCAACGGGCTGGACCCCGCAGGAATAGCAGAGATAAGGGACCTGATACGCAAACTGAACAGCGAAGGTATTACCATTATCATAGCCAGCCACCTGCTGGATGAAGTGGAAAAGGTATGTACGCATGTAGCGATACTTAAGAGAGGCGACCTGCTGCTGAATGGCCCCGTAAATGAGGTGCTGCTGAGCGAAGATCAACTGGAAGTAAGGGCTGCAGATATGGATGCCTTGCAACAAGCATTGCAAACAATGAACGGCATAAAGAAAATAAAACTGGTGGATAATACACTGCAACTGGCATGTGACCCCAACATCACACCGGCGCAGGTAAATGAATTTTGTATCAGCAAGGGTATAGTGCTATCTCACTTACTGCTGAGAAAGAAGAGCCTGGAGTCGAAGTTTATGGAGTTGACGACCTCTCCCCAACCCTCTCCGAAGGAGAGGGAGATGGGCTCTGCAGCGCAGGTGTAAGTACCGCTCCCGGGCCCTCTTCGAAGGAGAGGGGATATTACTTTACATTAGGATCAGAACTGCTATTGTTGCGCCCCTAAGGGGCGCTCATACAAATCTGTTTGGGTTTCTACAAAGCTTTGGCTCCTAACGGAGCCATGAAATCTTTTACCCACGGTTAAAACCGTGGGCTATATGTGCGTTCAATGTATCAGCGGTATAACATCCAAAAAGAAATTAAGGAATAACGGCTCTTACCGATCAGGTATTTGCTATTTTCACAAATTCGTCGAGATGCTCGGTGGCGTATTGCAGCATGCGTTTTACAGTGGGCAGGGCTATGTTATTGTACCGCTCTTCTATTACTTCAAATTCTTTGAGCTCATCATATAGCTGGGCGAACTCCTGTACGGTAGTAGCTTTGTCGAGTAGCTCCCTGTTCAGCACATATACTTTGAGCACATCGTCGAGCACAAGCGCCATGTCATTGATACCTATTGCATAGAACTGCTCTATCATGGAAGGCAGGAGGCCAATATAGCCATTGTGAATGAACTGGATGAACCCACCCTGCCCTACCTGCATACGCAAATAGTCATAGGCAAGGAGTAACTGCTGACCATCGGAGAGATCGTCGAGAAAGTCGAATGTGCGACGGCGATAGAGCTCTTCGTGGAGCGGCTGCACCAAAATATCGTACAGATGATCGTCATCGGCCGAGGAAATAGCGTTTTTTATGGCATCCTTGCTTACTAATGGCAGAAAATTGCTGCTCATAATATTATCTTTGATCCGGAATATCTTTATAAATATCGTGCAAATATCCATTAATATTCTTTTTTCGCTTCCTTTTACCCGAACAAAGACTGTGATAACTAATTCTATAGTATCGGTTTTAAAAACCCGGATGAACTATGAAGTACTTTTGATTTAGCCAAATAGCTAGTGATAATGTCTAATTTTGGCTAAAGCCTATTAATAAACTTATTTTATCCCCGACCTGAAGGCCGGGGCAACTAAAAAATCTTCTGTATTTCCGTTATATATCCCATGAAATGTAAGGCTATGCTATCTTGATGTTAAATACTATTTTTATCCCAATAATTTGAAATGAAAGACTACTATTCCACTCTTGGTATACCAAATACTGCTACTTCAGAGGCAATTAAAGACGCATACAGAAAACTCAGTAAAAAATTTCATCCAGACTTAAACAATAATGACAATTTTTTTGAAGCGAGATTTAAAGAAATCCAAGAGGCATATGAAGTTTTAGGCAATGATGAAAAAAGAAAAATTTATGACGAAAGCAGAACACCTGATAGTACACAGCAAAATTCGAAATCTACGTCAAACACAAGTCATTCATCTACTATCGACAATAAAAAAGACAATAAGGCTAATAACACATTTTTCATGAAGGCAACTTTACTCAATTTGCCCAACATTGCAAGGCAGGTAATTTTTATCTTATGCCTTGTTATATGTATTGTTTTTAAGGTAGATCCGCCGATTGCATTACTTATGGGGCTGGTGATAGCGCTGGTGATCGGGCACCCGTTCATTCACCTGAACAAAAAAGCCACTACCCTCTTATTGCAGGTATCGGTGGTTTGTCTTGGTTTTAAGATAAATTTCGGGGAAGCGATGAAAGCGGGGGCAGAAGGTTTTTTATTTACGGTAGGTACGATAGGGTTAACATTACTGGCCGGGTATTTTATCGGTAAAAAGCTAAAAATCAATAAGAATACATCCACACTGATATCAAACGGAACGGCGATATGCGGGGGCAGTGCGATAGCTGCAATAGCACCAATCATAAAGGCTAATGACGAGGAAATAAGCGTATCGCTGGGTACCATATTCATTCTCAACTCAATAGCGCTTTTCCTGTTCCCATGGATAGGCCTGCACCTTATCAATTTTACGGACCAGCAATTCGGTACATGGTGTGCGATAGCGATACATGACACGAGCTCAGTAGTAGGCGCTGCAAGCAAATTCAGCCCAAAAGCATTGCAGATAGCAACAACCATAAAACTGGAGCGTGCACTGTGGATAATACCCTTATCGCTGATCACCGCTTACTTTCAAAAAAGCAAGGGGAAAATAAAAATACCTTACTTCATCTTCTACTTTATACTTGCGATCCTTGTATCCACCTACCTGCCTGTGTATTTCCCCATATTGAATAACAAGCTGGGTGGCAATACTATCTTTGATTATGCATTTATGTTTGGCAGAAAAGGACTGGTGATCACTCTTTTCCTTATAGGTTCGGGGCTTTCATTGAAGACTATAACGCAAGTGGGTTGGCGGCCTGTATTGCAAGGCGTGCTGCTATGGCTGCTGATTGGCTGCACTTCCCTTGCTGTGATAAAAGGGATACTATAGCCAAGTATTTGTACAATTTTTTGCTGCTTGCACTAACTTTTAGTAATTTACCGCATGGCAATTAAAGAACGTCCGCCGGTATACTACGGTAATTATCTACAGCTCGATAAAATATTGAATGCGCAGCATCCCGAAAGTGCAAAAGAGGGGGTGAAGGCGGATGATGAAATGTTATTCATCATTATTCACCAAACCTACGAGTTATGGTTCAAACAAATATTACATGAATTATCGATCGTAAGGGAAATATTCTCACAGGAAAATATACAAAATAACACCCCGGATATATATAATAGTGTGCACCGATTGAAGCGGATCTGCAGCATAATGCAAGTGGCCGTAACACAGATGGGCGTACTGGAGACAATGACCCCACTCGACTTCCTGGATTTCCGGGATTTGCTGCGGCCGGCATCCGGTTTCCAGAGCATACAGTTCAAAATGAT
>CAIJNJ010000508.1 GCA_903821975.1 uncultured Bacteroidota bacterium | reverse complement strand
CCAAAGGTGGGTATTTACCTTTACGCGCTGCTGCAATAAGTACGGGAACCAACCTATCTGGCTCCTCCCATGGTCCGTATGCAGAATATAGCCGCAAGTGGGCGACATTCAGCTTTTCTATCTGACCATAATACTTGATTGCATAGTAAGAAGCCACTTTTGATACTGCATAGTGGCTATTGGGCACAAGGGTATTGTCCTCATGCGGAGCAGCACTGTTAATACCATATTCAGAACTTGAGCCCGCATGTATGTATGCACTAAATCCCCTTTCTTTCAATAACTCTATTATGTTGATGGCCGAATTGAAATTAGTATTATATATTTTCTTGTATTCCTTCTGCTTTGAATACGCGCCATAGGCTGCTAGGTTAAAAATGGTTGCCGGCTTGTATTCGTCAAGCATGTTCTTGAGCATAATGATATCGTTGATATCGCATGACACGATGTTTATCTCGGGAATATCGTTAATAATAAACCGCCAATTGTTCCTTGGATCCTGGGTGATAGCATATACGTCTTTACGAAACCGGAATATTGTATTGAAGAGATTAATACCAATAAAACCTCCCGCCCCAAAAACAAATATTGGACCTTTAAGGCTATTTATCTTATCCTTTAATGCCATTTCTCCAGTCATGAAATTCTAAAATAAAGTGTTTATAATCTTTGAAATATTCCCCGCATCCAATCCGCTGACCTGTTGATGATAAGCCTGACTTCCATACAACGAATTGGGATAACCCTCAGCATGCAGACTAATAAATTTATTTACCGGCAAAGATAGTTCGTTAACCATAAGCGACACCATGCTACCAAGGCCACCGATGCTGATATGCTCTTCAATTGTCAGTATTTGTTTGGTCCTCCCAATACTTGCAAGTAATGCCGGAGAAAAAGAATAAAATGGCATCCTGTTTATAACAAATATTTCAACACGGCCGTTGTTCTCATTATCTTTAAGTGCGTCAATAAGATTATTGGCAACAGGCCCTTGCACTATTATCGTTACTGCCGCATTTTTGTTTTCAGCAGTCGCGGCACCGGCTCCATTTAACGTCATACCGGCGGGTAAATTTTTCCCGAGGCCGAGGCGGAAATAAGCAGGTCTTCTGCGTTCGAACATCTCATCGAGACAAGCATTCATATCTTCAATAAATGCCGGAACATAACACCTCATGTTAGGCAAACCACTAAGGGTGGAAATGTCTTCTATTGCATGGTGCGATGACCCCATGATACCATATCCATACCCGCCACCGTTACCAACAATATATACAGGCAGGTTATGAAAACACACATCGTTTCTCACCTGTTCCAGGCATCGGTAAACAACAAAAGGAGCAATGCTATAACATACTACCCGATAGCCCTGAGATGCCATTCCCGCAGCAACACCTATCATATTTTGCTCTGCAACACCTGCATTAATAAAACGGTCCCCGATTTTGTCCTTCAGGCCCTCCAAGGCATTATATCCCAAGTCACCTGTGATAAAAACGATGTCTTCATGCTTTTCTGCTACCTGCTCTAAATATGTTGAAAAATGCTTCCTCATAAGGGCTTTAAAAAGGACTATAAGTTATAACCTGATTCAATTTGTTTAATGGCATCGTTATACTGCTGTTCATTCATGGGCAAGTAATGCCATTCCATTTTATTTTCCATGTAAGGAACACCTTTTCCTTTTACGGTATTTGCTATTATCAGCTTCGGTTTACAATTCTTATTCCCCACCATTTTTTGCTTTGCTTCCAGCATAGCACTGATACTATGTCCATCAACTTCCATAACCTCAAACCCAATAGCTTCCCATACCTTACGGGAGGCGGTGTCTCCCAGTATATCTTCCGTATTACCGAAGCCCTGCAATCCATTCTTATCTACAAAAACAACGAGGTTATCTAACTTGTGCGCTATAGCAAAATGTGCAGCTTCCCATGTTGTCCCTTCGTTAGTTTCACCGTCACTCATCAACACATAACTAGTGCCGTGTATAGTACTAAGTTTCTTTGCTTTTGCAATACCTGTGCCTAAGGGCAGTCCATGCCCAAGAGAACCTGTGGCAAACGGGATAGCAGCATATTTTAAAGCAGCAGGATGAGCGGGCAAAGTAGTTTCATTTTTATAGAAAGTCCCCATGTCTGAATCAGGGATCTCACCAATCTCATTCATGATCGTATACAAGGCAGTTGCTGCATGACCTTTAGAAAGTATAAAGGTATCGCCGGGATCTTTAAACTTCAGGATGCTGATCATAATATCAATACAGCTAAGTGAGCAGCCAATGTGCCCTGAATTAGCCATATTATGCAACTCAAGTATCTTCTTCCTTAGCCTACCTTGCAACTTTTCATGTTCCATACCATGTAACTTTAAAGAAAACCAGTCCTAATTACAAGTTTAATACAATTTATTGACATCCACAGTGAGCTATGATATCATATTAAATTTAATCATAATAACAGATGCGCATTACTAAAATACGGAATAATTCCCCGGGATCCGGGAAAAGATAACCTTGTATGGGTCAATCGAAATTTACCCGTTCCTTTTCAATAACCAACGGTCTTTTTCTTACCTGGGTATGTATCGCACCTATATACTCGCCGATTACACCAATGAAAAACAACTGAACTGATGCAAAAAAGAATACCCCAATAACCAACGGAGCAAGCCCCACCTGAAACCTGCTCCAGAAAATAAGTTTATAAATCAAATAAACCAATGCTACCGCAAGGCTTATTATTGCTGAGAAAAAACCAATAAATGCGGACAACCGGAGCGGCATTTTTGAATGACTGGTAAAGCCAAGCATTGCCATATCATAAAGCGAGAAAAAATTATTTTTTGTTTTCCCGGCAGCTCTTTGCGGTTGAGTGTTCTCAATTTCAAAACGGTTGAATCCAAGTTCTGTGATCAGTCCTCTGAAATAAGGATACGGATCATCTAAGGTGCGAAGTACTGAAATAAACTGCTGATCGTATAGCCCAAAACCTGTGAAATTTTTGACTGGCTGCTCACCGCTGTCGGACATTTTATTCAACAGGTTGTAAAAAGCTTTCCTGACCGCAAACATTAATGGGTTTTCCCTGCTTTTTTTCTTGACACCAATAACGATCTTGTACCCTTCTTCCCATTTCTCCAGAAATTTTGCGAT
>CAIJNJ010000507.1 GCA_903821975.1 uncultured Bacteroidota bacterium | reverse complement strand
GTATTTATCTGAGCACTCCGCGCGCGTATTTACAACAACAAAGGCTGCAATTGCAGCCTTTGTTGTTGTAAATACGCGCGCGGAGTGCTCAGATAAATACCCTCCCGGCCATTTCCCATGCTTCAGCAAATGCTTTTTTATTTATGTTCAATGGGATATTCTTGCCCTCACACCAGTTAATGATATTCTCTGTCGCAATGTTTCCAACAAGGTCGTCCTCAGCCATTGGACAACCTCCAATGCCTTTAATGGCGCTGTCGTATCGTAAGCAACCTGCATTGTATGCCGCATCTATCTTCTCTTCCCATTTATCAGGTGCCGAATGGAAGTGCGCCCCGATATTAATGCCTTTGAATTCGGGGGTCAGGTTATTGAAAATGTAACTGATATTGCCCGGATCTGCTACTCCTACTGTATCGGCCATCGCAATGTTCTTTATTCCCAACCCCGCAAGTCTGCTTACCCAGTTTATAGCCACTTCAGCATTATAATCATCGCCATACGGATTACCAAATCCCATAGATATATATATCACCAGTTCTTTGTTCCGCTGCACACACAGTTTTTGCATTTCTTCTACCTGTGCCAGCGATTGTGCAATGGTCTTATTGGTATTACGCAACTGGAATGTTTCAGAAATAGAAAACGGGAAACCCAGGTAAGTCACCTCATCGTATTGCACTGCATCCTCGGCGCCTCTTGTGTTCGCTATAATAGCCAGCAGTTTTGTGCGTGTATTGCTGAGATCCAGCTTCGGTGTTACCTCTTTAGTATCCGCCAGTTGCGGGATAGCTTTTGCCGAAACAAATGAGCCATAATCAAGGATATCAAACCCTACGCGCAGTAATAAGTTAAGGTACTCGATCTTCTGCGCCGTAGGGATAAAATGCTCCCAGCCCTGCATAGCATCACGCGGACATTCTATAAGTGTAAGTGGAGAATCGTAAGCCATTTCGTAAAGATTAGCCGGCCACTACGATGCAAGCAGTACCGACAGGTTATTGCTGGTAAGTGGTTTATTCAGGAACTGCTTCACAGTAGCATAATTATGCACCCTGCTCAGGTCATTTTCGTTTATTGATGATGATATAATAAAGATGGTGTAGTTCTTCGTAATATCGGGCGGGAGCTTTTCGAATGCTTCCACAAATTCAAACCCATTCATCACTGGCATCTGTATGTCTACCAGTATGATGGAGCGTGTATGATCGTCAACAGGAATGGACTTGATATAATCGAGCGCTTCAGTTGCCTGTAAGAACGATTTTATAGATTCATTTATCCCCGTATTCTTAATAATCTTCTCCGCGATAAAACAATCAAGTTTGCTATCGTCAATGACTATAAAATTCAGTTTCTTAATTGGTACCATTTGCCTTTCCGGGGATTATTACTTTAAAAGTTGTTCCTTGATTCACCGCCGATGTAACTTCGATGGCGCCACTTAATTTATTAAGCGCATCCTTCACATTGTACAGGCCTAAACCTGATCCTGTTTCTTCTGATGTAGCGCGGTAAAACATTGTAAAGATATTGTTGATGTGGCTCTCATGGATACCTATACCATTATCCTTTACGGTCATGATCGCTACGTTATCTTTCACTTCAATATTTACATCCACAAACTTATCCGCTGCATCTTTTCGCTGGTAATTAAACGCATTGGACAGTAAATTGTTAAGGATCGTTTTTATAGATATCTCATCAGACAGGAAAACATCTTTCTGCACAACGTTTGAGACGAAACGTATGTTTTCCATTTTGCCTGCTATGCGGAACAACGCAGCCATATCTTTCAAAACATTGTTGAAGTCTATGGTTTCAAATTCCAGCTGGCCTCTTTTGAGTTTATAGTACTCATGTGTGTTCTTGATGTACTCATCCAGTTTATGGATCGCATCTTCCATCATTTCAAGTATCTCGCGCAGTTCCTTGCCATTCTCCATGTTCTTTGCAAGGTCCAGGGCGCCCAGAATGCTTAATAACGGGCCTCTCACATCATGTGTAACACTGTATGCGAATTTGCCCAACTCATCATACGCCGACTGCAGCTCTTTGTTTTTTGCAACAAGCAGCGAATTGGTGAGATAAAATTTATTGGCCTCCTCTATCGCTGAGCGAATATCTGTGTCTGTCCATGGTTTTTTGATGTACCTGAAAATATGCCCGCGGTTTACAGCATCGATAACCGATTCGATATCCGTATAGCCCGTTATGAGCATACGCACCGGCTCATCATATTCTTCACGCATTTCCTCAAAAAACTGCACCCTGGTTTTATCAGGCATGCGCTGGTCGCACAGAATTACACTGATGTCCGGGTTTGACTTAAGATGTTCATATGCCTGTGCAATATTAACGGCGATTAAAACAACATAATCAAACCTGAACGTAGCTTTAAACCCATTCAGATTGTTCTGCTCATCGTCTATATACAGAACCTTTATTTTCTTAGGTGTATCCAAATTATTTTCTATTTCTGAATTAATGGCAATATAAGTATAAATTCCGTCCCTTTCCCTATTTCTGAATTAACCTGTATTTGTCCGTTATGTTTATTGATCGTATTATAAGCAATTGACAATCCTAAACCTGTACCCTCGCCTACATCTTTGGTTGTAAAGAATGGTTCAAATAACTTCTTTTTGGTGTTTTCGTCCATTCCTGTACCATTGTCTGCAATTTTAATAAAAACATTGTTATCATCAAAGCTTGTGGACACAGAAAGCAGTCCACCTTCT
>CAIJNJ010000506.1 GCA_903821975.1 uncultured Bacteroidota bacterium | reverse complement strand
GTTCCTGGGCTTCATTTATTGCCCAAAATCCCGAAAGAATTAAATAATATTATACACATCACATCATATATATTTTAGTTAATCAATTTACTGATTCACAAATAGAAGTACTATATTAGCAGGTAGAAAAGTATTTTACTTATCTTTTTGAGCCTATGTCGCAGCCAAGACTAAAAATTTTATTAGTGGAAGATGACCCGGTTTTGGGATATGTGGTGAAAGATTTTTTACAGAAGCAGGATTATGATGTTACTCATTGTACTGAAGGTGATGCTGCATGGCATCAGTTCATGAAGAATATCTACGACATATGCCTGCTTGATGTAATGCTCCCCGGCAAAAAAGACGGTATGGAGCTTGCAAACAGCATCCGCAAAAAGAATGAAAACATACCTATTATTTTATTGTCTGCAAAAAACATGGACAATGACAAGATAATGGGCTTTGAGAGCGGAGCGGATGATTATGTTACAAAACCATATAACTTACAGGAACTACTACATAGGATACAGGTATTTGTGAAGCGCAGCAAAAAGAAAGACGATGTAGGCCCTGTGATTTTCAAGATAGGCGATCTTCTTTTTGATTATACCAATCTTACACTCAGCAGTGAAAAAGTAAACCACCAGCTAACACAGCGGGAAGCAGACCTGGTGCGGTTTCTGTGCCTTAATGCCAACCGTGTACTGAAGCGTGATGAGATACTCATGAGCGTATGGGGTAAAGATGATTATTTCCTGGGCAGGAGCATGGATGTGTTCATAACCAAGGTGAGAAAATATCTTAAATCACAAACGGTTGCTAAGCTGCAAACTATACATGGCATCGGTTTTAAGTTTAACTATAACCCGGAATAGTTAACCGCTTGTTACCTGAATAGTTTCTCAATAGCCAATATCATTTCTGTAGACTGTAACGGACCCGGTGCATTTTGCATTGCGAAATTTCCATCTTCGTCTATCAGAAAATAAGCAGGTAAGGATTGTACACCATACTGCATTATTTCTTTTGCGCCCCAGCCACCACCAGCATGATAAAACAGTCCTTCCATTTTATACTTTGAAATTAATGTGCTGTCTCTTACTGCGTCATCGTCAATTGACACATACACAAACTCGATCGGTTTGTTTTTCATAAGGTCTTTTATCTTGTTCTCCTTTATCATTTCTCCCACACACTGCTTGCACCAACTTGCCCAAAAACCAAGATAAACCACTTTTCCTTTGAGGTCAGAAAGCTTAGTATGCTTCCCATCAGGGGTTATTATGTCAAAATCGGGGGCGGGATGACCTGGGGAAAGACTTTCAACAGTGGTTACCTGCTTACTTAATACCGGCAGGTATTCGCTTTGCGGCCAGTGTTTCTTAAAATCGGTGAACATGAACTCTGTTTTTTCGAGCGGCTGGTTCCTGGCCCGGCCGTAAAGGTTTTGAGCCATGTAGTATTCTGCGCTTTTATCCGGGAGTAGTTTGTAAGCAAGTTTTGTTACACTGTCCTGAAACTTTCTTCCACTCGTAGTGTCGCTTGCATAATAAGTATATCCCACGGCTTTTAGCTTTGTATCAAAAACACCTGTGAGGTACAAAAGATATGGGGGCAACTGCAGCAACGAATCATGAAACGCATAGGGCATGTGTTTTACCACCGAATAGTATGCGGCGGGTATAGTGTCCGTATATTTTCTTGCTTTTATCATTGCATGCACCTGCGGGTATTGCTGCATGAAAAAGTAATTATAGTACTGGTAATAAGCCGTCCAGTAGTTGATGAATGACTTAGGAAGGCCGGATTTATACTTGTCGAGAAAAGCATTTTCCAGTTTTCTTTCTTCTTCTATGCTCTTTATAAAATCATCGGGCTCTTTGTTGATGTGGGTTTTGATCTTGAGGGTATATTGGTTCATGCCGCCTCTTTCTATGCTGTGGCGTGTTACGAAGTTGACGACAGCGCTGCCCCTGCCGGTAAAATGCAGCGAGCTATCGAAACGCTGGCCATCAGCAGCCATTACAAGGCTGTCGCCGGCATGTAATATTATCTCGGCAAGTTTGCCACCGTGCATGATTGAAGCCTGTGTGTAGATACTATGCGGAACAGGGAATGCAAAAGAAAAATTACCTGCCTTGTCTACGTGTGTAAAATAATCTTTGGGGTAGTAGGCTATGTTGTTATCGTTATAGCGCACTATTATGCTATCGGATGCGGGGTGTGAGATCTTTCCTGAAAACTTTACAATATCCTGCGCAAAAGAGTTTGCGGCAATGAACGTGAATATGGTTAGGAAAAGGGGTTTCATAATCAGGTTAAAAAATTTGCAGTTCGTTCGCCCACTGAGAATCGGGATTACCCCTGCGCGAGTAGAGATGCTTCGTTCCTCAGCATGACAAAATAAATAGCCTAACTTTCATTGAGCATGTTGGCTCGTACTTCGACTTCACTCACTATGAACCAAGTGCATCCATACGCGAGTTGAGATGCTTTCCCGAAATAATCGGGACTGGCTGTTCCTCAGCATGACAATACTCGTATCTTTTATTTACGCACTTACCAGTTCTGGTAATGGGCGGGGGGTGTATTTTTTCATGGACTTTGCTATAGCTGCAATATGATCGGGGGTAGTGCCGCAGCAGCCGCCTACAAGGTTTACCCAACCTTCTTTTGCCCATTCGCTGATCACAGATGCGGTATGTTCAGGGCTTTCGTCATATTCGCCCAGTGCATTTGGCAGGCCTGCATTCGGATATGCGCTTACATAGCAGGCCGCTATTTCTGCCAGCTCTTCTATGTGCGGGCGCATCTGCTCCGCACCAAGGGCGCAGTTGAGCCCGATGCTCAGGGGATTGGCGTGCATTACCGATATATAAAATGCTTCCAACGTTTGTCCGCTAAGCGTGCGGCCTGATGCATCTGTAATAGTGCCCGATATCATTACCGGCAGCTTTGCATGCTTCGTATCCCTGAAATATTTGTTGATAGCGTATATCGCAGCCTTCGCATTGAGGGTATCGAAAATAGTTTCTACCAGCAGTATGTCTACACCACCATCCACCAGACCTTTTATTTGTTCGTAATAGGCATCTGCTACTTCATCAAAAGTCACCGCTCGGTAGCCGGGATTATTTACATCGGGTGAAAGGGATAATGTTTTATTCATTGGCCCAATGGCACCGGCAACAAAACATGATTCGACTTCGCTCACCATGACACCCACATTCTCGGTTTTGAATTCATTTATTGCTTCTCTTGCAACTTTTGCTGCGGCTACGTTCAGCTCATATGCCAGCGACTGCATATCGTAGTCGGCAAGGGATATTACCTGCGCGTTGAAGGTATTGGTCTCCAGTATATTTGCGCCTGCCTGCAGGTATTGCTTGTGTATCTCTTTTATGATATGCGGCTGTGTGAGGCACAACAGATCGTTGTTGCCTTTTACATCGGTATGCCAGTCCTTGAACCGCTCACCACGGTAATCGGCCTCCTGCAATTTATAACGCTGCACCATAGTTCCCATAGCGCCATCAATGATCAGGATGCGCTCATCAAGCAGTTTCCTCAGTTTTGCTTCTGTATTCATAATGTAAAGGTAGTTGATTAGTTAATAGGTTAAAAAAGCTAAAGGGTTAAATAGTTGATAGGTGGTGACCCTCTTTACCCTTCCGCCTGCGGCACCTTCCCTTGAAATAAGGGAAGGAGTTAAAAATGTAACAGGTTTTTAATTTTTTTGAATTTTTATAATTTATTGATTTTCAATCGCTTATTTCTGGAAATGTAACAAAAAGGTAACAAAAATGTATCACTTCGACTTCGCTGCGCCACCGCTAAAGCTAAGGCGGCACGCGGTCAGTGCAGGCGCATCGGCTTTGTTCAGTGCAGGCGTATCGACTTCGCTCAGTGCAGCGTTATCGCGTGTTTGAGACGCAAGATTTTGCGCCTCTACGTGTTTACATGTTTTTATGCAGCTAATGGGTTTTCGTTTTCCTGCTGCATTGGCGCGTAGGTAAATAATGATTGTTCGGTGGGCGTTTCCTCAACGGATGGGTTACCTGACTTAGCCGCTTCACGAACCTTCAAAAATTCCGCGAATTCCTCCGTAAGCTCTTCGTACTCTTTCTGATCCAAATTATTTTCCTGTATCTCTTTATCGGGGTATGATATAGTGCCATCAGCATTAAAATCATCGGTCAAAAAATCTGTTATTTCCGCATCATTGCGGATGCTAATATATTTTTCTATCTGCGGCGCAACCTGCACTGCCAGGGCAGGGTCTCTCCTGTTCAGACCGTCAAGAAAGAAATTGAACATTTCCATACTTTCATTTACGGTGCTCCTGTTTTTCAATTTCTTGATACTGGCGGCCAGCAAGTGAATGGTCTGCGCATGTCTTAACGAAAGGGTGGAAAGGCCCGCGCCATTTATAAGCAGGCCAGATGCGTACTGGTCTATAAGGTGATAACACTTCTCTGCCACCAATGAGGGTGTATTATGCGCAGACATTCTAAGTTTATCCCAATTATCCTGCCTGGTGCGTAAACCGATTAAACTGACCATCTAATACCGAAGCATATTGCATACTTACTATATCTTAAGGAAAAAGGAAGCTAAAGTAAAGTGCATCGATCCGTTTGAACCAATTTATCAAAAACAAAAATTTTATAAACTTGTCAGAGATAAAATTCCTATTAACATAGAATCAAAAGGAGAAAAAGCTAGAATAATAAAAGTTGATTCTAAAGATTTATTGAAGTTTATTAAAGAAAAAATTGTTGAGGAGGCATTTGAATTTTTCTGGGAAAAAGAGACTGATAATATTATTGAAGAATTAGCGGATATCTTTGAAGTTGTCAGGGCTGCTTGTAAAATATTTGGAATCGACATTAACGAATTAGCTCATATCGCAGATAATAAAATTGAAAAGAAAGGTGGCTTTGAAACAGGAATTATCCTATTAGATACTAGGGAATCGTCTTTGATAGATGTTGTTGATAATTCTGGCGAATCATTGCTAATAAATGAAGATAAATCAAATAATTCAAAAGTTAGAAAAGCAAAACATAAGAAAATTTCCTACGGGACTGATAATTCAATTACGTTACCATATTTCATAAGAATTGCAAATGAAGAATTAGCTGATTTCAAAGCTCCT
>CAIJNJ010000505.1 GCA_903821975.1 uncultured Bacteroidota bacterium | reverse complement strand
AACTCAACCTTGTTCCAGTAAAATCAGGCTTTCCCAAAGATATTTTGCCCTTTTTGAAAAAGTTCCGTATGTTTATGAGTTTTTTTAAGGGTTATTTAAGCAGATTTGCAAGGGCAGGTAAAATAGTCGGCTCTTTTATTAAAATACTGTTAAAAAACGCCTGCTATACCGGGCAATAAGACAGTGCTAAAATAGGAACGGGTAAGGAAAAATTGAAAATGAAAGACAGGTTCTCCAATAAGGTAAAATATACATTAGCCGGGGTACTACTCGGTTTTGGCTTCGTGTTTGGTGCCCTGTACCTACACGCCCACCTTAGCGATAGCTCCTTTACCTTTCAGTTTTTCCTGCAGCAACAAAAAGAAGACGAACTGATATGGATAATAGACACGGCGCCCATCATATTAGCCATTGCCATAGGTTATGCCGGCAGAACAAGGGATTTTTACCAGAAAATACTTGATAATTTACCCAGCGACATTGCGGTATTTGATCAAAATCACCGATATGTGTACGTAAACCCATCGGCAATAAAAGACAAGGCGCTACGACGGAAGATAATAGGCATGAACGACTATGAATACTGCGCATACCGGAACAGGGATACTAGCTATGCAGATGAGCGGCGAAAGGAATTTTTACTGGCTAAACAAACAGCAGGCGGCCTTAAGTGGGAAGAAACGATAAAAGATGCCGCGGGAAATAGGGTAACTAATCTGAGAAGATTTTTCCCGATAAATGATAGGAAGGGCAAGATGCTCTGGATGGTAGGTTATGCCGTGGAAATAACGGACCGAAAGGTGCTGGAAGAAAAACAGGAGGCCCTGATAAAAAGCCTGGAGCAAAAAAACAATAAACTAAATGACTTCAGCAGCATAATAGCGCACAATATAAGGGGACCTATGACCAACATATCTGCGATAATAAACCTGCTGGATGATACCGATGATCCAGCGCAGCAGAAAGAACTGCAATCTTATCTGAAGCCATGTATTGAAGGCATATCGGCAGTGCTAAACCAACTGGTGGACTCATTGTATGTGATGCAGGATACTGATGTAGAGTACCGCAACAACCTGATTGACGACTGCCTGAATATTGTATTGAAATCACTGGACCTGGAAATAAAAAAGTGCGGAGCTTCCGTGCAAAAGAACTTCAGCACAGAAGCAACTATCTATGCGCCTGAAAAATACATTTTGAGCATACTCCACAACCTGGTAAGCAATGCGCTGAAGTACCGGGCAGAGGACCGGAAACCGGAAATAATAATAGCTATAACTGAAGAAACAAATGAATTGACACTATCAGTGAAAGACAACGGCTTGGGGATAGACCTGAGGAAGAATGGCGATAAATTATTTAAAATAGGCAAGGTATTTCACAACCATACCGACTCGAAGGGCTTTGGCCTGTTCATGACCAAATCGCAGGTAGAATCAATGAATGGCAAAATATGGGTAGAAAGTGAGCCGGGCAATGGCGCAACATTTTTTATTCAGCTAAAAAACAAAAAATGAAAAAAGATCTGACCGTACTTCTTGTTGACGATGATAGAATAACAGTTTTCCTGACACAAAAACTTATATCAGGTTTTGAGATCAAAGAGCTGGTATGCAAAGAAAACGGCAAGGCGGGAATAGACTATCTAGTGGCCAGGAAAGACGCATCGCTGGAGTTACCGGATATAGTGCTGCTGGACCTGAACATGCCTGTGCTTGACGGATGGGGCTTTCTTGAGGCATTCAGCGAATGCTGCTGCGCAGATAATCCGAAAGTAGCTATATACATTTGCAGCTCTTCAGATGCACCGACAGATATTTTGCGGGCAAAAACCTATCCATTTGTGCGGCAATTTATAACGAAGCCACTGACCCCTATAATATTTTCCGAAGTGTTGGCTAATGCTGAAAATTACAAGATATCAAAAGGAAATTTGTCTTAGATCAACAAGAAGAGTGTCGACTTTTCTGCATGCAGAAATCATCAGATGGCACTTAGGCTACCAACATGCTACGACCTGTATGTAGTCAAACTAAAGTGGACTAATTGATAGATAGTGTTTCTTGATTTTTAAAGTTAAATAAGTTTTT
>CAIJNJ010000504.1 GCA_903821975.1 uncultured Bacteroidota bacterium | reverse complement strand
TAATGAGCGCGTAGCAGCATTAAGTAGTGTTCCAGCTTAATGCAAATTCCAAAGATGAAAATCCCCGCCTTCGCTGAAGCTATGGCGGACAAAGCAAATTCCAAACACAAGTTTTTACTTTAGACTATCTACTATTTACTAACGACTAACTACTACATAAACATGGATACCATAATCAATCTTTTTACGGATGCGGCTACTTATCGTTTGATAACGATCGTGATCCTTTCGATCTTCCTGGGGATAGAAGTTATATCCCGCGTGCCTTCTGTGTTGCATACACCGCTGATGAGTGGTGCGAACGCCATACATGGCGTAGTTATCATAGGTGCCATAATAGTTATGGGACAAGCGCCTACGGATGATTACCTGGCACTCACGCTCGGCTTCCTTGCCGTAATACTGGGCACACTGAATGTGGTGGGGGGCTTTGTAGTCACAGATCGCATGCTTGAAATGTTCAGCAAGAAAAAGAAAAAATAAAACTTACGATATCAATCCAAACTACTAATTACAAATTCCTAATTCCACAAAAATGCAAAGCGCAATACTCCAGCTCAGTTACCTTATAGGTTCGGTTACATTTATAATGGGATTAAAAATGCTATCGCACCCCGACACTGCAAGAAAGGGAAACCTTATTGCGGCCGCAGGTATGATCATAGCCATTTTCGCTACTATATTCCTGTATGAGCATGCCGGCGAGCGGTTGCATAACTACGGATGGATATTTGCCGCCCTTGCTATAGGTACTATTGTTGGTACTATGGCTGCAAAGAAAGTGCAAATGACGGCTATGCCGGAAATGGTAAGCCTGTTCAATGGTATGGGCGGTGCCTGTGCCATGCTCATATCACTTGTAGAGTATAACAAGCCTGAAGTAAAAGAGACGGGCACTATGCTCGTGATCGCACTCGGTATGATGATCGGCACTGTTTCTTTTGCAGGTAGCGTTATCGCCTGGGGTAAGCTCAACGGCCGTATCAAAGACAGGACCATACCGGGCGGGCAAATGATCAACTTCCTCATTTTCGCCGGGCTTATCGCACTTGTTATTCTTGTTGTTGGCGCTTTCTTCCCGGCGTCCCCCGGATTATTCTACGGTATTCTTGCCCTGGCTGCATTATATGGTGTACTGTTCGTAATGCCTATAGGTGGTGCAGATATGCCTGTGGTAATTTCCCTGCTCAACTCCTTCACCGGTGTGGCGGCAGCTTTTGGCGGATTCCTTTATAATAACCCTGTAATGCTTACAGGTGGTATACTTGTGGGCTCTGCGGGTACTATTCTTACCATATTGATGTGTAAAGCAATGAACCGCTCACTGAAAAATGTACTTATCGGTTCATTCGGCGGACAAAAAGCTGGCGTTGCTGGCGAAGCAAAAGAGCAAGGGAACTTTAAAGAGATATCACTTAACGATACTGCCGTTCTTATGGCCTATGCACAGAAGGTGATGATCATCCCCGGCTATGGTCTTGCAGTTGCACAAGCACAACACGCCTGCCATGAACTGGAAAAGGTATTGGAAGAAAAAGGCGTAGAAGTGTCCTACGGCATCCACCCGGTTGCTGGCCGTATGCCGGGCCATATGAATGTATTGCTTGCAGAAGCAGATGTACCCTACGAAAAGCTGCTGGAAATGGAAGATGCCAACGACCAGATGGGTACCACCAACGTAGTACTGATACTCGGCGCAAACGACGTTGTGAACCCTGCCGCAAAAGAAGACCCTTCAAGCCCTATATTCGGTATGCCGATACTGGAGGTGGAAAAAGCAGAGCATGTGATCGTTAATAAGCGCAGTATGAAGCCCGGTTATGCAGGTATCGAGAATGAGTTATTCTTCAGGCCAAAGACCTCTATGCTTTTCGGCGATGCCAAAAAAGTATTGCAGTCACTGGTGTCTGAATTGAAGCAATTATGAT
>CAIJNJ010000503.1 GCA_903821975.1 uncultured Bacteroidota bacterium | reverse complement strand
TCTCTGAGATAAAGGACGGTGCTGCCGATATCTGTTTTCTTGCTGTTTCAGATGCAGCCATAGAGCAGGTAGCGGCACAGCTTTCGTTTAAAAAGACCATGCTGGTGCATACCGCTGGCGCCGTAGCCCTGGATAGTATTAAAGGCGCTGCTACAGACTGCGCCGTGCTGTGGCCGGTATATTCCATACTTAAACACAACCTGCCCGGCCATCGCAATATACCTACGGCATGGGAAGCATCAACCACCAAGGCGGAAAAGTACATACTGTCCATAGGTAACGCCATAACCGACGTGCTTTTTGAAGCTAAGTACGAACAAAGAAAATGGCTGCACCTCAGTGCGGTTATCAGCAACAACTTCATTAATCACCTGATGGCTATATGCGAGCAGGTGTGTGCCGAGAACAACCTTCCTTTCTCCACGCTAGTGCCAATAATAGAACAAACCTTCGACCGCATAAAAAATGCCTCTCCTAAAACCCTGCAGACCGGCCCCGCCATCCGCAAGGATACAACGACCATAGAAGAGCATATCGCCTTGCTCAGTGGCCATGCGCAATGGCAAAAAATATATGAGGCAATAACTGAATCTATTTCTAATTTGAAAATTTGAAAATGTGCTGATTTGAAAATGAAGAGGTATTATAGGATTTTCAAATTAATTAAAGGTTTTGGGGTTACCTTTGCCGCAAATTCGATTTAAAGTTTAATGTATACGATCAAGTTTAATTTTGAACAAAAGGGACTGGAGCCGATAACCCTTGAAAATATAGCTCCGGACCAAAGCATACTGGAAGTGGCCCTCGATAATGGTATTGACCTGCATCATAACTGCGGCATGGTTTGTGCCTGTAGCACCTGCCATTTATACGTTGAAAAAGGAGATGAGTTTCTGCCCGAACTGACCGATAAGGAAGAAGACTTCATAGATCGTGCAGTAAGCCCGCGTATCAATTCAAGGCTTGGCTGCCAATGCGTGCTTGAAGCCGGTTCAGGAACAATAGAAGTAACTCTTCCTGATCAAACACAATTCCTTGGGGAATAAACAATTTGAAAATTTGACGATTTGAAAATTTGAAAATTATGTACTTTAATTTTCATTTTAAATCAAAATCGTATGAGAAATGATAAAGAGAATATCATAGTAACTAAGACAATTGAATTTTCGGTAAGTATTATTAATTATTGCGAATTTCTTGAAAGCAAAAGAAAGTATGTAGTAGCTAATCAGTTAATAAGAGCCGGAACATCAATTGGCGCAAATGTTTTTGAAGCTCAGAATGCTGAAAGTAAGGCCGATTTTATACATAAAATGAAGATCGCAGCAAAGGAAGCCAGTGAAAGCTTATATTGGATGATACTCTGCGAAAGAATAACAACTTATGAATTCAATAAGCAACTTAAAGATGAGTTAAACCAAATCATTATGATCCTGTCAAAAATAATTTCGTCATCAAAAAACAATTCGACTATTACCAAATAGTCCAGCCATTTTCAAATTTTCAAATTCCCAAATTTTCAAATTAAAAATGTACGAACCACCAATACACTGGAAAGACCACGAAGACATAGCCATGAAGCTGTACGAGCGCTTTGGCGACGATTTTGGTGAAAATAAGATATACCGCATACGCTTCACTGAGCTCATTGAGTGGGTGCTGGAGATACCTAATTTTGAAGGCAAGCGCGAAGAGTGTAATGAAGGCCATCTCGAGATGATTCAATCGGGTTGGGTATATGAGTGGCGCGACAATCAGAAGTAATTTGAAAATTTGTGAATTTGAAAATGCTTTATAATGAATAAATTTTACGTGCAATTTTCAAATTTGCACATCTTCAAATTTTCAAATTAAACTATGCTCCAGTTATTTGCACCGATCACCACCTTTGTGTTTGACATAGATGGCGTACTTACCGATGGCGGCCTGCTGCTAATGGAAGACGGGCACATATTGCGCTCCATGAACATAAAGGATGGATATGCGTTGCAGCTCGCTGTGAAGAAGGGCTACAAGGTGTGGGTCATTTCCGGTGGCAGGTCTGAGGCGGCGCGTATGCGGCTTAATAAACTGGGTGTTGACGAAGTGCATATTGGTATTGAGAACAAGAAAGAATTCCTGCAGGAAATGGCCGCTGCACTCAATGTATCTCCCGAGCAGATACTCTGTATGGGCGATGATATTCCCGATTATACTGCCATGCAATTATGCGGCTTACCCTGCTGCCCTGCCGATGCCGTACCCGAAATAAAGCAGATCTCCAGGTACATTTCCCCTTATGGCGGCGGTAAAGGCTGTGTGCGAGATGTAATAGAAAAGGTGCTGAAATTAAACAGCCACTGGGACTTACCGCAATAATTAGCCTGGCGGCATTTTCAAATTTTCAAATTCCCGAATTTTCAAATTAACGCGCTATAAACACCGGTATATCTATCATATGCCTTACCGTATTGATCGTTTCCCCAAACAGCCAGTCCAGCGCGGTTTTATGGCCGTGACTGCCTATTACCAGCAGGTCGCAGTTGTTCTCCTTTATGATGCGCGCTATTTCCGGCGAACGGTTTTTAAAGCCTAAGATACCCGTTGCTGTATATCCTTTTGCCTGCAGCAGTTTCACATATTCATCAATGTGGTCCTGGTCTTTACGGGCCTCGTAGTCATCTGCGTCGCTGCCCATCATGCGGGCGGATACGCTCTCTACCACATGTATCAATACCAATTGTGTTCCGTCATTGGCAAGCCGCATAGCATAGCGCAATACTTTCTGGTCGTTATCGCCATAGTCCAATGCCAGTGCAATTTTCTCAAAAGGTTTTGTGTCCTCATCGGTAAGCGCATGAGGTATATTGCCATGTACACTGATGTTGCTTGTCCGCCTTTTCAGCAGGATAGGGTAGACCGTCGTTATCAGCAGCAGCACAGCTACCAGCACCACAAAGACAGAGAGCAATCCCTGCACCCATACATTACTGCCCTTCATCCAGTCGCCTACGCTTTCGAGGAACAGCTTCATGTTCAGCACTACTATCAGCGCAGCCACGCACCATGAAGCTATTTTTGTGGCAAGGCTTATGGCGTGCACGCCCATCTTATTACGGTCGCTTACAAAGTGTATGAGCGGGATGACCGCAAATGCAAGCTGCATGCTCAGCAACACCTGGCTGAAGATGAGCAACTGGTCTACGGCTCCATCCCCCGCTACCAGTATCACTATCAGCGTGGGCACAATGGCCAGCAGGCGGGTGATGAGCCTGCGCACTATAGGGTTGATGCGCAACCGCAGATAACCTTCCATGATGATCTGCCCGGCAAGTGTGCCTGTTACGGTAGAGCTTTGCCCTGCAGCTATCAGCGCTACGGCAAACAGTATGGGTGCCCATTTACTGCCCAATAGTGGCGCCAGTAGTTTGTGTGCATCCTGCAATGAAGCGATCTCATGATGCCCCGAATTAAAGAAGACCGATGCGGCTAGTATAAGTATGGCGGCATTTACGAAGAAGGCTATATTCAGCGCCAGTGTACTGTCTATGGCATTCATCTTCAGCGCCTTCATTATAGAGCCGTGGTTGCGGTTTATCTTACGTGTCTGCACCAGTGCAGAGTGCAGGTATAGGTTATGCGGCATCACCGTAGCACCTATTATGCCAATGGCCACATACAGGGCGGCATGGTTTGGCAGGTAGGGAACGAAGCCCTTTACCACCTTGTGCATATCCGGTTTTGCAAGGAACATCTCTACCAGGAAGCAGCCGCCAATAATAGCAATGAGCGTGATAATGAAGGCTTCCAGCTTGCGCATGCCCAGCTTTTGCAGGTATAGTAGCAGTATCGTATCCAGCAGGGTTACCAGCACACCCCATATCAGCGGCATACCGAATAAGAGATTAAGCCCTATGGCCATACCCAGTACCTCGGCAAGGTCGCAGGCGGCAATGGCTATTTCGGCAAGCAGGTACAGGATGAAGTTGATGGCTGGTGGGTACACTTCGCGGCTGCACTGCGCCAGGTCGCGGCCCTGCACTATGCCCAGGCGCGCACTGAGCGATTGCAGCAGCAGCGCCATGAAGTTGCTCATGAGCAGCACCCATATAAGGCCGTAGCCAAACTGGCTGCCACCTGCTATATCGGTTGCCCAGTTGCCCGGGTCCATGTAGCCCACGCTTACCAGGTATGCCGGCCCGAAGAAAGCAAACACCTTCTTCCAGCGGCTTCCCGCCTGTAAGGGGTTTATTTTCGCGTGTACATCACCAAGTGATTTTTCGTTATCTGGCCGGCTCATTATTAGGCAAATCTAATTATTTATTTTAGATAAACCTATTTTTTGTCTAAAGTCGTTAGTCTAAAGTCGTTAGTCTAAAGTATTTGGTCTAAAGTATTTAGTCGTTAATAATTAGTAGATAGTCGCGAGTTATTACTGGTACCTGCCTGAAGAAAATTGCCATTTGAGAGTTTATCATTATGTGGGAATAACATACTTCTGAATTTTGTACTAATTACTATGGACTAACGACTTTAGACTATCTACTGATTATCCAGCTTCTCTTTCAACTGCCTTGTCATGCCGCTGGTATAGGAATTCCATTTTTCTATCACCTCGGCCATATCTGCGGGCAGTTCTGAGTCAAACTGCATCCATTCGCCGGTAGTGGGGTGGGTGAAGCCCAATTCCTTGGCATGAAGCGCCTGCCGGGTGAGTATACTAAAACAGTTGTCTATGAACTGCTTGTATTTGTTGAATACCGTACCCTTTACTATCCTGTCGCCGCCATAGGTCTTGTCGTTGAACAGTGGATGGCCTATGTACTTCATATGCACGCGTATCTGGTGTGTGCGGCCCGTTTCCAGCCTCATTTCCACAAGGGTCACATAGTTGAACCGCTGCAACACTTTGTAGTGCGTTATGGCATCCTTACCATAGTCGCCATCCGGGAAGGCATCCATTATCTTGCGAAAACGCAGGTTGCGGCCTATGTTCACATGTATCGTCCCTTCATCTTCTGCCAGGTCGCCCCATACAAGGGCTATGTACCGGCGGTGTACGGTGTGCTTCTTAAACTGTGCGGCCAGCTTGGTCATGGCCTGCTCTGTCTTGCCTATCACCACAAGGCCTGATGTATCCTTATCTATGCGGTGCACCAGCCCCACGCGCGAAAGCTCATCGAGCGGCACCTGTTTTTGCCGCAGGTAGAACGAGAGGCCGTTTACCAATGTACCGGTATAATTGCCGCAGCCGGGATGCACCACCATGCCTGCGGGCTTATTAATGATCATCAGGTCGTCATCTTCATAGGCCACGGCCAGTGGCATATCTTCCGGTATCACTTCCTGGCTTTCCGGCTTGCGGGTCTCAAACACCACTATGGTATCATTTGGCCGCACGCGGTAGTTGCTTTTTACCACCTGGTCATTCACTATTATGAACCCTTCCTCTATGGCCTGCTGCACCTTGTTTCGGGTAGCGCCTTCCAGGCGGTTCATGATAAATTTATCTATACGCAGTGGTTCCTGCCGTTTGTCGGTAACAATACGCAGGCGCTCTACGGGCACATCATCGGTCTCGGTTATATCTTCATCAGGTTCCTCATCATCCCATACATCTTCTATGTCGTTTTCATTAGCCATGGTGCAAATATAGTTAATTGCGAAATGGCTCAATGGCTTAATGAAAGCTGCCTTCTGCCACTGCTGTCTGCCACTGCTTTCCGCTCCTGCTTTATTTACCCAGTATCCTGATCTCCACGCGCCGGCTCAGATCGGGGATCTCGCGGCTGGTTTCCTCATCTCTTATGGGGTTGATGTTACCGAGGCCCAGCACTGCTTTTATCCGCTCTTTGGCTATACCGTTCTTAGTAAGATAATCGGCGATTTCCTGTGCGCGTTTCTGCGACAGCGTGCCATCATCATAGGGCTCGTCCCTGCCATCATTGAGGCCTATGCAGCATACGTGCCCTTCAAGCTGGAAGATGATGGTTTTATTTTGCTGCAGGAAACGGAGCAGCAGCTCCAGCCTCGGCCCTGATTCCGGTGTCATTCTCAGCGATCCCTGGTAGAAGTCCACGTTCTTTATGGGTATGGCATCGTTCACATCCATTTTTTGAAGATCGTACTGAAACCGCTGGTCGTCAGTAGTATCTTTTCTCGCATCAAAAATGATATCCACTTTCCGGTCTTCCGAATAGCCCTTATTGCCGTTTACGGGTGCCCGGTTCACCTTGCCTTTGCCTATACAGCGGGTAATATCACTTTTGTTATAGCCTGCCACTACAAGGTAGTCCTCTACATTCTTTGCCCGCGCTGTAGACAGCGTTTTATCATATGCATCACTGCCTAAGTAATCTGAATAGCTCATGATGACGATCTTCTGGTCGTGGCGCAGGCGGGTATTGCTTACAATGCTATCCATCATTTTAGTGCCGCGCTCATTAAGTTGTGTTTTATCCACATCAAAGTATATATGCATCGTATCCAGGCTCTGTGCATAGCCATGAGCGATGAAGAAGAACAGTAATGTGGATAAAATGGGTTTCATTTAGTGGCTGTCAGAACTATGATTTTTATGATTCTTTTGATTACTATGAATTGATATTTTTCATACCCCACCACAATTTAAATTATTTTTTGTGAATAACTTTTGTGGGTATCGTCTCAGCAATTGCGGTACTGTAGCTAATATTACTTTTTTCTTTAAGCCCCATTCACGCCCCATTAATCAGGATTTACTGAATTATAGGATTGGCAGAATTTTCACGCTTTGCAAACAATGAACCAATCACACAAAATGAGTTATTTTTTGAACACCCCACCACAACGAAAAATATTTTTTGTGAGTAACTTTTGTGGGTATCACCTGTGCAAATGTAGTGCTGTGGCGGATATTATATTTTTCTTTAAGCCCCATTCACGCCCCATTGTCTGAACCATGATTTGCCTGATTAAAGGATTTACATGATTGTAAACTTATTTCATGGCAAGACACCGGGATAAGACATTTTTGTTTAAGGCGTCACTGCGAGGTACGAAGCAGTCTCGCGAAATGAGAAGGATTCTACACTTCATACCCCATTTGAAATTATTTTTTTGTGAGTAACTTTTGTGGGTATCGACTGAGCAAATGCAGTACTGTAGGTGATATTACATTTTTCCTTAAGCCTCATTCATGCCCCATTGTCTGAACCATGATTTACATGATTAAAGGATATTCATGGTGGGGGAGTTGGTTTGTTATTACTGAAAAGACGGTCTGCAAAAGCATAGATATTCCACAAATTATGTGCCGCAATGATGCATGACAGGGAAAAGTTACCAACAAATTTTGGAGCTATTTTTGTTAACGTATTTCATGTGAAATAATCATGAGCATTATGATAGCCAGATACTGCGAGGTGGTATTTACTTTATGTTTATTTACCTTCACGGACCAAAATGCATAGCAATGGATATTAGAGAGCGTCAAAAGAAGATAATGGAGAAGGGTGCTGCCAATGTTACAAAATGGATAGGCTCTACCAGTTCTGTAGTGTTGCATACTATATTATTCGTTATTTCATTTACGCTCCCGTATTTGGGGTTGGTAACCTTTGAGCGGATGCTGCTTTTCCTGACAACAATTGTGTCGCTCGAAGCCATATACTTGTCCATATTTATACAGATGTCTATAAATATGAGCAACCAGAACATAGAGATCATGCAGGAAGACATCGAAGAGATCAGCGAAGACATAGAGGAAATAGGGGAAGATATTGATGAACTTGGTGAAGATATTGAAGAAATAAGCGAGGATATAGAGGAGATACAAAAGGACGTTGACGAGATACAGGAAGATGTAGTAGAAATACAGGAAGAAACAACCGAGGAACAGGAAAGCGATAAAAAAGAATCTGAAATATTATTGTCTATCCAGGCAACATTAGTGCACCTGCAACGGGAAATTGAGCAGCTAAAAAACTCTAATAAGCAGTAAAGGCTCAGCAATCATCCTTCGGCAAGGCTCAGGATGACATCTATTGTAAATAAATGATAATCAACACAGTATAAACTCTGAAAAATCTGCCCTTCATGAGTAGAGATGCTTCCTTGCGTCAGCAAGAAACGTAGCGGAAACCACAATGTCATTGGTTTTATGATTGTGGTGGAACCAAATTAATTCTCAGGATGACATTATTCATGGAAATCCTTTAATCAAGCAAACCTGCCTGCCGGCAGGCAGGTCATGGTTCAGACAGCCACTTACCCATAAACTTAGGATCAAGCTGGTAGTAGGCGTAAGTGCTTTTGTAAACTACGGTATCGTTATTCACCCATAAGATAGAAGGCACGCTGGTACCCGCCATTTTCATAAAGTCGTCTTCATGGCGGTAATAGATGTAGGGTACGTTTTCTGCATGCGTCTCGTCAAAGAATTTTTTGAGGTAAGTATCCGGTCCGTCAAGCACCAGGTATATGGGGTAGTCCGGGTGCTCGTGGTGGATGATCTGCAGCAGGTAGGCAGCCTTTTTACAGTGCGGGCAGGTGAGGCTCATAAAAGCTATGATGTGCTTGCCTTTTCTGAGTTCCAGGGTGGGGGCAGGGGAGTACTGGTATAGCGGGTCCAGGTTTATTGATTTACCCACCTTTTCCGGATCTGTGCCTATGTATATGAACCGCATGAGGAATGGCGTGCTGAATGCAATGGCAGTAACGAAGATGCAGATATACTCCTGGTATTTGTAGGGCTTTACGGGGTATATCTTCCATAGCACCAGTGTTACGGCTATCATGGCAATGTTCTTCCAGATAGCAGTGAGCGGCTTCATGGCCAGCTTGTCGCCAAAGCAGCCGCAGTTGCCGGAGTTGCCCTGCTTCATGATAACAATGAGCAGGTAAATGATAAAGACGGTGAGTATGGCAATAACTGCCTTGTAGGTGAAAGCTTTAAGGAAGATATGGCCCAGCAGGAACAGGCCCAGCAAAACTTCCAGGCCTATCATAACACGGGCTATAATGCCGGCGGTAATAATACTGCTGAAGCCGAGATCAAGGAAGGTCCACTGGAAATTGTCGAAGGCATTATCGCTGTATATCTTGCTCCAGGCCGAGTAAAAGAAAACACCAGCAAGGGCTACCAGTAATATAGCGCCTATAGTGCGCTGCACATAAAATGATGTGCTTTTGCGGGGTGGCGGTATTACCGGTATACCAGGTTGTAAGGCTTCGTCCATAATGAAAATACGGCTCAAATTTAGCCTATTATCAAATGTGGCGGTGGTAAAATTTTATTAATAAAGGTAGCAGGTTTCAACAGTGTGTACGCCGTTATTATCGTACGTACCCGATTCGGCCTTGCACTTGCTTTGCGCATTTGATTTAGAATCGGTAATGTCATATTCCTGCGAAGTACTGTCGGGCAGGCCGGGGGAACCACTATACACGATATTGCAATGACAGGAGTAGCTCTTGGTGCAAGACGTCATATATACAGAGCCTGCAACTGCGAGAACAAGTAATATAGTAGAGCGGAATTTCATGTGTGCAAAACTTATTTGGGGTTGAAGTTACATTATGAAATCCCAAAAAACAAATTCCAAAATCCAAAATGGCCTCTCCCCGGCCCTCTTTGACCCTTCCGCCTTCGGCACCTTCCCTTGAAAAAAGGGAAGGATGTATGGTGACCCTGCCTGCCGGTAGGCAGGGTCGAATAAGCGATAAATATGCCTGGTACAGTATAGACGGAAATTGAAATCCAGCCATTACCTTTGCACCCGAACAAAAACCAACTTTCAATAATTATGGATTTTCGTATAGAAAAAGACACAATGGGCGAGGTACAGGTACCTGTAGCCGCCTATTTCGGTGCCCAGACCCAGCGGTCTATTGATAATTTCAAGATAGCCCAGGACATCAATAAAATGCCTAAGGAAATAATCAGGGCATTCGCTTACCTGAAGAAAGCCGCTGCCATCACTAATTGCCAGCTCGGTGTATTACCACAGGATAAGAGCGACCTGATAGGCAAGGTGTGTGACGAGATACTGGAAGGAAAACTGGCAGATGAGTTCCCGCTGGTGGTATGGCAGACCGGCTCAGGCACACAAAGCAATATGAATGTGAATGAAGTAGTGGCTTACCGCGCCCATGTGTTGCATGGCGGCAAGCTTACCGATAAAGAGAAATTCATACACCCGAACGATGATGTGAACAAATCACAGTCGTCTAATGATACCTTTCCCACAGCTATGCACATAGCAGCATACAAGATGCTGGTGGATGTGACCATACCGGGGATAAAGAAACTGCGGGATACGCTGGCGCAGAAATCGAAAGCGTACATGCACGTAGTGAAGATAGGCCGCACCCACTTTATGGATGCTACACCACTTACCGTAGGGCAGGAGCTTAGCGGCTATGTGTCGCAACTGGACCATGGTTTAAGGGCCATCAATAATACGCTTGCACACCTTAGCGAGCTGGCGCTTGGCGGCACTGCCGTGGGTACCGGTATCAATACCCCGAAAGGTTATGCAGTAAAGGTAGCGGAGAACATAGCACAACTTACCGGCTTGCCATTCATCACTGCCGAAAATAAGTTTGAAAGCCTTGCTGCACATGATGCCATCGTAGAGTGCCATGGTGCACTGAAGACAGTAGCCGTGAGCCTGATGAAGATAGCTAACGATGTGCGCATGCTCAGCTCAGGGCCACGCTCGGGTATTGGTGAACTGCACATACCTGATAACGAACCGGGCTCATCCATAATGCCAGGCAAGGTGAACCCGACACAGTGCGAAGCGCTGACCATGATAGCCGCGCAGGTAATGGGTAATGATGTGGCCATAAGCATAGGCGGCGCCACAGGGCATTTTGAGCTGAATGTGTTCAAGCCCGTTATGATCTATAACTTCCTGCACAGCGCCCGCCTTATAGGTGATGGCTGTGTATCCTTTAACGATAAATGCGCTGAAGGGCTGGAGCCGATTGAGGCAAACATTAAAGAGCATGTAAACAACTCCCTGATGCTGGTAACCGCGCTCAATACCAAGATAGGCTATTACAAGGCTGCCGAGATAGCACAGACCGCACACAAGCAGGGCAAAACACTGAAACAAACCGCCATAGACCTGGGATACCTTACCGCCGAGCAATTCGATGAATGGGTGATACCTAAGGAGATGGTAGGGGAGTTGCCGGGTTAGGTTGATAGGTTGATAGGTTGATAGGTTGATAGGTTGATAGGTTGATAGGTTGATAGGTTGATAGGTTGATAGGTTGATAGGTTGATAGGTTGATAGGTTGATAGGTTGAT
>CAIJNJ010000502.1 GCA_903821975.1 uncultured Bacteroidota bacterium | reverse complement strand
TTGTTGTTCCCTGCCTGCCTTGCTCCATTCATCGACCCACTTGGTTAGTGCGATACCATTGTTGGTAAACAGGCTATTGAAAAGCTGCCTTACCTCGGGAAAAAGGTCGTTATCAGGCTCGCGCACAAGCTTCAGGGCCTCAGTATAGCTGCCCATGGCTATGTGTGCTAT
This sequence comes from uncultured Bacteroidota bacterium, assembly GCA_903821975.1. Lineage (GTDB taxonomy): Bacteria > Bacteroidota > Bacteroidia > Chitinophagales > Chitinophagaceae > Nemorincola. The sequence continues at coordinate 1,638 of CAIJNJ010000502.1, read as the reverse complement.
TTGCGATGCCCTTGCCGGATCTGTCAGAGAGCGTGTAGTGAGCGCCAGGGAAATATCAGCAGCGGCAATAGGTGCCAGCTTCACTTCCTGGGTGCGGCTTCTTATAGTTTGCAGGATGTCTTCTGTGTTCTCAGCTACAAATATCATTATGGTATCCTGCGGTGGCTCCTCTATCAGCTTCAGCAGTTTGTTGCCTTCCTTACCGAGGTATTCAGGCCGCCACATCAGCAGCACTTTTTTGCCACCTTCATACGACTTCAGGTTCAGTACGTCTATTATCTCCTCACATTCGGCCGCAGTAATATTGCCCTGCTTGTTCTCTGCTTCTATATGTTGCAGCCAGTCGTAAGTAGTACCGTATGGCGATTGGAAAATAAACTCCCTGAACTCTTTTATATAAAGCCGGCTCATGGCTTTTTCCGACTTTGTAGGTATGCTGGGAAAGCTGATGTGCAGGTCGGCATGTTCCAGTTTTGCAGCCTTGCTGCAGCCGGCACAATGACCGCAGGAGTCGGTAGCTGTTTTATTTTCGCAAAAGATATACTGCGCCAGTGCCAGCGCCATAGGCAGCCCGCCTGTGCCCTCATTACCACTTATCAGCAGCGCATGAGGAAACACGTTCTTTTCCCACATTTTCAGTAACCCATCCTTTGCGGCCTGCTGGCCAACCACATCTTTAAAAGTCATCCCGATAGTTATCGGGACAAATGTAAAGAGGAAAAAGGGAAATAATTAACTAGTGAATTACACCAGGAGGAGAATTGTGATAGTGCTAAAATTCGAAAAGATATAGCTACGTAATAGCTATATCTTTTCTATGTATGCCGCGAGTATTATTCCGGCGTGTTAATAACTTCTTTGGCTGGTGCCGGTGCCGGGGGCGCAACGACTTTAGTTTCTTTCTTAACAGACACTGCACTGGCGCCTTTGGGGCCCATCTCTACTTCAAAAGTAACCCTGTCTTTTTCCTTTATGGCTTCTGTTAACTGGTTTACGTGTACAAATACGCTATCCTGGCTTTTAAGGTCTGTAATAAAGCCATAGCCTTTAGCCTCATTAAAAAAGGTAACTACACCTGTCCTTATCAGATCGGCAGGATCAACGGGTTCGCGCTTAGTTGCACCTATCTGGATGGTTTCGTGGTTTATTATTTTCTTTTTCTTCGGATCCGGAGGGGTGGCGGAAATGTTGCCATCGTCATCCACATAGGCCATCATAGCATCAAGACCTTTGCCCTTGTTGTTATTCAGCTTACGCTCTTCTCTTTTCTCTTCCTTGTCACGCCTGTTCTTCTGCTTTTTCTTTTCTTTTTCCTTTTTACCCATTGTTTCCTGGCCCATACTTACAATAAAATGTTTGATTCGTGCAAAGGTCGTCTTATTTTTCCATATTAGAATTTAAAAATCTTTTCGGCCTGATATTAGAATACAGTAATTTAGTAGTGAAGCAAAAACGATACTATGAAATGGTATAATTATGTCGCCTGCTTTTTCGCAGGCATGTTTATCGCCAATACGGTTCCCCATTTTATACATGGTGTTTCAGGGGACACTTTCCCGACACCTTTTGCCAATCCACCCGGAAAGGGGCCATCATCACCTACCATCAATGTACTCTGGGGGCTGCTTAACCTCGTAT
>CAIJNJ010000501.1 GCA_903821975.1 uncultured Bacteroidota bacterium | reverse complement strand
TATTGACCTTTCAACCTAATTAACGATTTATTGAAAGTCAATTTAACAATTTTATTGTACTGTAACATCTGCTCGTCACAACAGAACGCCAAAATACCGCCTGATCGTTGTTTTCGGCACGATATTGGTTCTATATATTATGGAGAAAGATAAAAGTGAACTGTTATGAAAAAGATACTCATTTTAGTAGCCGCAGCAATATCTTTATCAGCCTGTCAGAAAGTAAAGAACCTCGCAAATATTGGGTTTGATATCCCTTATTCTCAATCTGAAACATTACCCAACGTACCGGGATATACCTATGGTATGCAGTTACCCGCAGGTGGCGTGGAATTGCCATTCCCCCCGGCAACTGTGGCTACTAACGCGCAGCATTATTTCGACCAGTATCATGCAAGCAGTAAAAACATAGTCAGCGCAGCTCTTACCAGTATGTCCATGCAAATAACAGCTCCTGCAGGCCAGTATTTCGACTTCTTAGACACGATAGAACTCTATGTATCTACAGAATCACAACCTGAAGTATTGGTCGCTTACGCCTATAATATCCCCAAGGGACAAACAACATTAGACCTCACCACTATGCCCGGCCTCAACTTAAAGAATTATTTTGTGCAGGATAGCATTATAGTGCGGTTAAACGCGCATATAAACGCAGTACCCGCCCCAGGCACAACCGTTCAATTAAGCGGTAAATTCCACATAGTCGCAAACCCGTTATAATATCGCGTTTTGCGCTCAGATTTGACAACTTTTAAAAGTTGTCAAATCGACGTAACACAGTTGACATCCTACCAAGATCGTTGTAAGATATTTTTTATAGCACAACCCGGACATTGTCTCTAAATATTTGCTTTATTCAACGATTACGTATTTACAATTCTTATTATGCCCCTTCGGGGCTACAGCATTGCAGTTAAATTGTAAAAAAATGAGGGCTGCCCCGTAGCGGGCTACCCAATAGCACAGGGAATTCTAATTATACAAGAAATCACACTATTGGAAATGTTTGTAGAAATGTCTAAAAAATACCTCGCAAGAACCCATATTGATTATTTTTACCTCCATGGAGGCAAATTGTCTGAACTGTGGTACTGCTTACAAGGGTAATTTTTGCCCCGAATGCGGGCAGAAACATAACACCCACAGGATAACATTCCAGGCCATTCTGCATGATATCCCCCATTCTGTCCTGCATATAGATAAAGGGCTGTTTTTTACGTTCAGGCAGTTAATATACATGCCCGGCAAGCTTATAAAAAATTACCTCAGCGGTAAACGTGTCAACTACTTTAGCCCCTTTGCTTACCTGTTCCTGCTCTGCGCTGTCAGTTCATTTGTCACGCATTTCACCGCTGCGCGCTTGCACACCGGCACAGAGATAAGCAGTTCCATACTATTCCCGCGCGTTGCTGTTTTTTTTGAGCATTACCCGGCGCTGATGTTCTGCATCCTTACACCTTTTATTTCGGTGTGGAGCTGGTTATTTAACAGCGATATGAAATATAATTATTGGGAAAATTTCGTTATTAATACATATCTCATTGCACAGTTCAATCTCTTCTTTATCATCTTCAGCATAGCGAAACTGATGCATTGGTACTCCTTCAGAAATGTCACCCCAATGATCATATTATTCCTTGGCTATACCACATTTGCATACCTGCAACTGTTTAAACGCAAGTTTTCAATATCACGCATTTTCCTGAACACTACAATGTTTCTCCTTATTGCATTAACCCTTATCACGGGCCTTTCCATAACAGGTTTTATGACGCCATGGTGGAACATACATTAGGGCAGTTACGACAAAAATATCTGGTTCTTATTTCTTCTCCTTGATCTTCTTTAACAAGGCTTCTGTTGATGATACATCTGTACCGCTTTTCTTGCCTGTCTCTATGGCCGTAGTAGCCCAGTGTTCAGCCTCACCCATTTGGCCTGTTTTATACAATAGTGCCGCATAAGTATCCATATTCGGATACTTGGGTTCGGCACTTACAGCCTTGCTCATATAAGTGCAGGCCTTCGCTAACAGATTTTTGTCATCACATTTTTCATACAAATTCCAACAGATATCATTTATCTGGTCTGCATCTTCTGTTCCATGCTTGCTTATATATTCGTCAAGTGCATCGGTATAACCATTCCAATCCTCCGTTTCCCTATAAAAACTCATCCTGATATTGAGCTTTACATCTGCCGGGTTGTTCTTTACATATTTATCCGTCATCTCCAGGATTGCAGCCAGTGCTGCCTTGTCCTTGTTCTTCGTTGCCTTCCGCAGACGGGTATCAAGTATCCGGTCTATTTTCTCTCTTACATCGTTGCTGCCGTATAGGCTTTCATACTTTTTGAAATTTTCGAAGAAAAAATTATCGTATTTCTCCCCGCCATCAAATCGCAACATAACGCCCCAGCTCACCTCTGAGAACAGGTCTTTCTGACCATCCAAAAATGTCGCTACATCCTGCGCCTGTGGAAATTTCTTTTTCCCGCTCTCGGCAAATGCCAGCTTATATAATTCAGGGAAATCAACATCTAAATTTGCGCTAAAACCCGGTGCTTTGAATTGTTTGGATTTATCGAGTGCATTATTTAGTTCGGCAAGAAAGGCGTCTTTTTTCTGATACCCAACCGACACATATACCAACTCTCCGTCCGGGTTAAAGAACATAAATGTCGGAAAACCCGATACATGGTACTTCATAGCGATCTTCATTCCCTCGTCATGCTCCATTTCTATCTTTACAGGCACAAATTTCTCACTCAGCAAGCTCACTATCGCAGGATCCGGCATCGTTTCCTTATCCATCACTTTGCACCAGCCACACCAGTAAGTATAGCAGTCCATGAAAATATATTTATGCTCTGCTTTTGCTTTCGCTTTTATGTTTTCCCAGTTGCCATTATAATAGGTAACCTCGCTTGCCCGTGCTGTTGTGAAAACCAGCGTAGAAAAGAGAGCAATAGAAATGTAATTCTTCATACAAATGAATTTTAGAAAAAAAGAATGTATAGAAAAGGATACTACTTTGTCTCCTTAAGCAGTTTATCAATTCCTTCGGAACTGGTTATTAATCTGAAGGTACCTAAGTAGTTATCTTTATCCAGGTTGAGGCTCGTGGTCTTCGATCCGGCTACACTGAATTCCGTTTTAAATACCGCTACTTTATTAGGATCAAGGTTATCCATGCCTATATATTTATAAGATGTTATTTTCCCATATTTTTTTAGTTCCGCTTCCATATTCTCAACCGTCCACATCCGCCGTAAATCCTTCCTTTCGTTTTCCGGCCACATGTTCACAATGCTGTCCGTCTGCTTGTTATTATAAAAATTTATAAACCTGCCCAAGGCATGTTCATAATCGCTCTTGGTCTGGGCAAAACCCATAACAGGCAATAAGTATAAAGCAAACAATATCTTTTTCATATAGTGAAATTAAAAAAATAGTTTAGAAATTACAAGAATTTCTACTTTAAATATCTTCTCTACCCCCTATCCACACCCCAAAAACTTCTTTTTTCTTTCTGTTAAATACTTTCTACTTTCGGCTACGGTATTCCCAAGAACAAACTTTAGACTTTAGACTAAATACTTTCTACAATAAAGAATGAGTGACAATTATATAGTTTCAGCACGTAAGTACCGTCCCCAAACCTTTGATACGGTTGTGGGGGAGGAGCATATTACCACCACGCTGAAGAATGCCATTAAGAACCAGCGCAAGGCGCTTGCCGTTTCCTTCGGCGGCGGCTCTGTAATGGGCCTGGGTGTTGCCGGCCTGGCAGTACTTGGCTT
>CAIJNJ010000500.1 GCA_903821975.1 uncultured Bacteroidota bacterium | reverse complement strand
CTGCTGGTAAGCATAGAGCCGTTTATCTCTGCTATCCAGAACAATGCCCATATCATTGCGCAGATCGATTGCCTGCTCTGCTTTGCAAATAATGCACGCACTTATAATTACCACCGCCCTACCCTTGTCAATGACCCTGTGCTTAACATCAAGGCAGGCAGGCACCCGGTGATAGAACAACAGCTACCACCCGGCGAGTCCTATATCTCCAATGATATTACACTCGATAAAACAGAACAACAGATAATCATCCTCACCGGCCCCAATATGAGCGGTAAGTCTGCCCTGCTGCGGCAAACGGCCATCATCACACTTATGGCACACATGGGCAGCTTTGTACCTGCCGATGAAGCCACCATAGGCCTCACCGATAAAATATTCACCCGCGTAGGCGCATCTGACAACCTGAGCGGCGGCGAGAGTACCTTTATGGTGGAGATGAATGAGACTGCCAGCATCATCAACAACCTCAGCGAGCGCAGTCTCGTACTGCTCGATGAGATAGGCCGCGGCACCAGCACCTATGATGGCATATCACTGGCATGGTCTATTGTGGAGTATTTGCACAATACAGCTACCAAACCCAAAACATTATTCGCCACACATTATCACGAGCTCAACGAACTGGAGCATCAGTTGCCACGGGTGCGGAATTATCACATCACGCATAAGGAAACCGGCAACAAGGTCATCTTCCTGCGCAAAATGGCGCCCGGTGGCAGCCGCCATAGCTTTGGCATACAGGTGGCACGCATGGCAGGCATGCCGCCAAAACTCCTCGACAGGGCCAATGAGATACTTACCCAGCTCGAGGAAAAACACGCAAGTACCGGGGATACTACAGAAAAAGTAAAGAACATAAAACCTGCAGCCCGGTTCCAGCTCAATATTTTTGACGGCGTCACAGATGATATACGCCGTATACAACAGCTGCTCGATGATACAGACATCAACACCCTCACACCCGTAGAGGCCCTGATGAAGCTGAATGAAATGAAAGGCATAGTGAAGCAGTATAGAAAGTGATATGAATTATCACTATGCATAACTTGCTATATTCAAAAAACACACCAGTCTTCTTTAGAATAACTTCTTTTATTATTTTTGAGTGATATTACCCCGGTATGAGCCTGAAGGATATTGTGTCGAATAATTTTTTTGCACGGCTTGCTTTCCGTATCTACAAGCATTTTGATAGCATCCCACCGGTTATTAAACTGGAAAATTATCGTTTTTACATCATTTCAAATATCGCTTATACCCTTGGCTGGGTGATACATGTCGCCTGGTTTTTCGTGTTTTACTCGCTTGGCATATATACCATGATGTTTGTACAGATAGTAAGTACAAGTTGCCATATTATAGCAATTGCCCTTAACCGGCGGGGGCGACATGAGATCGCGATGATCATAGGCATGCTTGAGGTAGTAGTCCACCCTATTGTAGCTGTATACTTATTAGGATGGGGATGCGGATTTCAGTCTATCATACTGGCAATAACATTGTTCCCTTTTTTAAAGCCAGATACCAGTTGGATCATAAAGGCATTTCTTGCAATCACATGTGTCGTCAGTTATTTATATCTTGAAGTATTTGTCAAAAACAGCCACCCTGTATATATACTCAGCCATACAGCAGAAACGGCGTTTAATTATTCCAATATCGTTTTGTGTTTCATCTTCGTAGCCACATGGGGCTTTTTTCTAACCATAGCCGTGCAACGTACGGAAGCAATATTGCTTGAACGCAACAAAGCGCTGTTTGCTGCCGAAAAGGCAACAGAACAAGCCGAACTACAGCGGCAGTTGGATGTAAAAGAGCGTGACATGGAGATATTCCGGCTACGTAATGTAGAACTAAAAAACAGTTTCGACGAAATAGCCAGGAGAAATGTGATGATAGAAGAGGAGAAAAAAAAATCGGAAGCGCTGCTGCTCAACATCTTGCCCGAGGAGACTGCTATGGAGTTGCTGCGCGAAGGCTTTACCCGCAGCCGAAAGTACGAGCTTGTTACCGTCATGTTCACGGATTTTGTAGGGTTCACTAATATCGCCGAATCATTAAAAGCCGAAGACCTTGTTTTAAGAGTGGATAAATACTTCCGTGCTTTTGACGAAATAATACAAAAACACGGCGTGGAGAAAATAAAAACGATAGTAAAAGTGAAAGTAGGATTTTAAATCTGTATGTTTCTACTGATTCATAATGTATATGTTATGTTAATATGTAGAATCGTAAGCCTATATAAGGGGTATACGGTGGTACTTTGTTTGACTTGACTACAAGATCTACACTGATAGGTGCTCCAAAGGATAGATCGG
>CAIJNJ010000499.1 GCA_903821975.1 uncultured Bacteroidota bacterium | reverse complement strand
TCCCCGAAAGCTGTTATTCCCTGACCAGCCATTAGGTATCATTACCCCGTTGCACCAAAAACTGCAACTGCTTACCGAAGCCGGCATTCAGCACATCGTTGTCGTACCCTTTACAAAAGAATTTGCAGGTCTTTCCGCCCAGGAATACATCGGGCGCTTTCTTGTTGGCATTTTCCATCCGCACGGTATCATTATCGGTTACGACCATCGTTTCGGAAATGATAGAAAGGGAGATATCAAGCTGTTGGAAAAACATGCGCAAGACTACCATTACGAATTAATAGAAATACCCGCACAACTTATAGATGATGCCGCGGTGAGCTCCACAAAGATCCGCCATGCAATAATGGAAGGGCATATGGAAGATGCAAGCACCATGCTTGGACGTAATTACTCCTTTAAGGGCAAGGTGATGCATGGCAACAAGTTGGGTAGAACGCTCGGCTACCCTACTGCAAACCTGGAACCTGAAGAGCAGGAGCAGATAATACCAGCTCTTGGCATCTATGCTGTACAGGCTGTTCATAACGGAGACCGGTTCAACGGTATGATGAGCATTGGCTACAACCCCACGGTGACCAATAAAAGAGTGCTGCGGATAGAGGCCAACCTCTTCGACTTTGACCGTGATATTTACGGAGAAACCTTAGAAGTATTCTTTATCAAGAAACTCCGCGACGAACATAAATTCGATTCTATTGAAGCCCTGGTACAGCAGCTACATAAGGACAAGGAAGAAACGTTGAAGGTGCTTGCTTAACAAAATGTCCCGGTAATTATACATTATGTAGAGATGCAATGCATCGCGTCTCTACCATACCATATCTACCCCACATTTACATCCAAAAAATAAAACCCGGTATCCCATTTACTGTCCTCTGATGAGGTATAGGTTCTGTGCACTATTTCGCCGGCAACAATAGGTATAGGTGCGCTGAAAAAAGGTGCATTGTAAACGAAAGTGTGAAACTCGCCGTTTTCGCCACAGGGATCCACATTATCCGGCAAGTCGTTTAAGAATTCAGCATTGATCTTTTTACCAAGGAATTCCTTGCCAAGATATTTTTCATTCACACACACTATTACCGCTTCTATCCCAGCATCTTCAACCATACGCACCAGTTCACGGGTATCCTTTTTCCACAAAGGAAAAATGCCATCAATACCTACCTGCGCCAGTTGCTGCTCCCGGTATACTTTCAGGTCTTCCAGAAAAATATCGCCGTATGCGGTAGCGGTTACCCCTTGTTTTTTTAGGCCATACAAGGTATCCATCATTGCCTGCCTGTATAAAATATCATCCGGGCTGGCCGGCAGCTTTACTTTCAGTAATGGTAGCGACATCCGCTCCGCCTGCATTTCCAGCAATCGCTCCCGCACGCCATGCATGAAAACACGTTCATGTTCGCTGCTCAGGGTTGTTAGCAGGTTGGTTACCCGGTAGCGGGCATCCTGCGAGAGCAAATGATACGCAAGGGCCGCATCTTTGCCGGAACTCCAATTCATCACTACCTTTACATCATTCATAGCGTGGGTGTTTTTCGCACAACAAGATAATTTTTATCTGCAAACTTATATTTTATGCAATACGCGATCATAACAGGGGCATCACAGGGAATGGGCAAAGTTATTGCCGAAAAGCTTTTGGCAGAAGGTTTTTCCATTGCGGTCTGCGCACGTAACAAAGAAAAACTTGCCGAACTGGAGAAGGAATGGAATGAAAAATATCCCACAGCCTCTATAATCGCATACCCTGCCAACCTGAGCAATAAAGAAGAACTATCCGCATTTGCAGATACTGTGCTGACTAATTTTCCGCAAATTGATCTTCTCGTAAATAATGCAGGTATGTACCTGCCGGGTACTATAGCAGACGAACCGGAAGACCTGCTGGAAATGATGATAGGCATTAACCTGTACAGCGCATACCGGCTTACCCGCAAAATACTCCCAACAATGAAGGAACAGCGCAAAGGGCATATATTTAACATGTGTTCTATTGCCAGCCTTAAAGCCTACCCAAACGGCGGCTCCTATAGCATTTCCAAATATGCACTCCTCGGCTTTTCAGAAAACCTGCGCGAGGAGCTGAAAGAATACGGGATAAAGGTCACATCCATTTGCCCCGGCGCTACCTACACACCATCATGGGAAGGGAGCAGCATAGAGCCCGGCAGGATAATGGAAGCCACAGATGTAGCCACAATGCTCTGGAGCGCCTATAATTTATCTCCCCAGGCCGATGTGGAAACCATTGTTATGCGTCCTGTTAAAGGTGATATTTAGCATCGCTTTTTAACGAAGCTTTAACCCTCGCTGTTCTATTTTTGTGGGTACCCAAATGAAACGCATAAAAGACATGTGGCGTAGTTACATTGTATTCCTGCTAATAATAGGGGTCGGCTGCCATGTATGGGCACAAAATGTGGTTTTTACGGCCCAGGCCGGGGCCAATAAAATGGGCACAAAGGATAATGTGCAGGTAGATTATACTATCCGGGATGCCCAGAACCTGCAAACGATATCCCCTTCATTCGGCCCTGATTTTGATGTAGTGCAGGGACCATTCCAGTCCCAGAGCTCGCAGACCCAGATCATGGGCAACAAAATGGTCACTTCCCAAAGCATTTCGCTTACCTATGTTCTTCACCCAAAGCACGAGGGGACTTTTACCATAGCCCCTGCGATTGCCAAGGATGCGGCAGGGCACACATACCAGTCAAACGCAGTTACTATACAGGTTGTACCGGGCTCATTGGCGCAGCAAAGGCCACAACAAGCCCGCAATGACCCGTTTGGCGGGCAGCAGGATGATGTATTTGCGGCAATGCAAAGAATGCAGCAGATGCAGCAACAGCAATTGCAGCGCATGCGCGGTGGCAACCCGCAAGCTCAGCAGCCGCCACCACAGGCACAGCAACCTCAGAAACCGGAACCACCTGTTAATGATGAGGAAATAAAGAAAGACCTCTTTATCAGGGTTTCTGTAGATAAGAGCAAGGTGCATGTGGGCGAGCAGATAACGACCAGCTACAAGCTATACTCCCGCATACCTATGCAGGTAGGCATTTCAAAACTGCCAAACCTCGATGGTTTCTGGACACAGGATTTTGATATCCCCAAGCCGCCGAAACCTACAGAAGAAGTGCTGGACGGAAAGAAATACCAGGTATTCCTGCTTAAGAAATCCGCATTATTCCCACAGCAGCCGGGCACCCTCGAGCTGGATCCTGCTGAAGCAAAAGGTGTCGCCCGTATCGTGCAGCAGGTTCGCAGGAAAATGTCTGATATGTTTGGCGGCACATTGATGATGAACGATCCGTTCTTCAACAATTCCTATTACAACACTATGGCCTATAAAGATGTGGAAGTACATCTTGTAAGCACACCCGTAAAAATAACGGTCACCGCACTCCCCGACAAGAGTAAACCTGCGGATTTTGGCGGGGCTGTAGGTAGCTTCACCGTCAATGATAAAATAGACAAGCAGGAGCTGACCACCGACGATATTGCCACCCTTACCCTCAACATCACCGGTAGCGGCAACCTGAAACTTATTGAGGCTCCTAAGCTGAACCTGCCTAATGGCCTTACATCTTTTGACCCGCAGATCATCGACACCATCACGGGGCGCACTACCACCATCACCGGTTCCAAGATCCTCAGCTATGTTATTTCTCCCCACACACCCGGAGATTATGATATACCTGCAGTTCCGTTTACCTATTTCAACCCGCAGACCGGCGAATATGTAACAGAATACACACAAGCATTAAAGCTGCATGTAAAACCTGGAAAACACTATGCACCATCATCCCAGGCAGGCAGTAATGCAGTTGCCATGAAGGATATCCACGACATCGTAAAGCAGCCGCTGAGCCCGATCACATTGAAAAGCACACCACTGCTGTTTACCCCTACTTATTGGTCACTGTATGCGTTCCCGCTGCTGGCGTTTATCGGCATGGTGGTATGGAAACGTCGTGATGAGGAGCTGTCGAAAGACACAACCTTGCTGAGAAGGAAACGCGCCAATAAAATAGCATTGCAACGTATCAATACGGCCAAGAAATTACTGGAACAGCAGAGTAAAGTGCCTTTCTACGAAGAAGTATCGAAAGCTATATGGCTATACCTGAGCGATAAGCTGAGCATACCGCTTTCTGCATTATCGCGCGAGACTGCTAACGAGGCGATGATAAACCGCAAGGTGCCCGATACGCTGCAAAAGAGCCTCGAAAATGTGATATGGGAATGTGAGACCGCGCTTTACGCATCCGGTGGCTCCAAGCAAATGGTTCATACTTACGAAGAGGCCATAAAAGTGATCAGCGACCTTGAAGATGTATTTAAAGCATGAGAAAGACCCTATACATATCAGCGGTCTTCACATTGATCGGGTTGCAAAGCCTTGCCATAGCTGATTACAATGCGCAATGGCAAAAAGGCACTGCCTATTACCAGCAAAAACAATACGACAGCGCTGCATTCTGCTTTGAGCAGATAGCCGCGCAGAAGCCACAAAATGCAGAGGTCTATTACAATCTCGGCAACACTTACTACCGCCTTAATAAAGTAGCATTGGCAGTACTTAATTACCAGCGCGCGCTCCACTTAAAGCCTGACTATAAAGAAGCAAAAGACAACCTGGAACTGACTGAAACCCGCATCAGCAACCACATACCCTACGCCGGCGACATCTTTTTTCTTGACTGGTGGCATTCTCTTACCCGCCCCGATAAAGCCGGCAAATGGGCTTTGTTTGCATTGACCTTTTTTGCCCTTATAATAGCCAGCATGCTGATAAGGCGGTTTCAAAAGTCGGAAAGGAAGCTGCCGGTGCAGTTGCCGGGCATATTTGGCTTTATCTGTGTATGCTATATTGTTCTGGCTTTTGTTGCTGCTAAGAACGCGCAAACTTCAAACGGGGCAGTCGTTATGCAGAATGATGCGCCCCTGATGAACGGCGAGCAAAAAGGCAAACCACTTGCCCTGGTACCTGAAGGCACCACAGTGAAAATACTGGGTGAAAAAGGTACCTGGGTAGAAGTATCGCTACCCGATGGAAGAACTGGCTGGCTGCAAGGGAACACCATTGATAAGATCTAAGCCCCATTAATCAACTTTTTTTTGTTTGTTTGCAGTATGGCAGCTTATTGGGTGAAAACACCCCATTGGATCAAGCGTTTTTTCCCCGTTCAGATGGTATGGGATATGCCCGTTGACGACGAGCAATCCGTGTACATAACATTTGATGACGGGCCGCATCCGGTTGCCACACCATACGCACTGCAACAGCTTGAAAGGTATGATGCCGCCGCCACTTTCTTCTGTGTAGGTAACAATGTAGCTACAAACCCCGACATATACAATGAGATATTACAGAAAGGGCACACAACCGGCAACCATACCTATGAGCATGTGAACGGTTGGAAAACGGATAGTTTCAGTTACATGCGCAGCATAGAGAAAACCAGGCGGCTGGTGAAGAGCAGGTCGTTCAGGCCGCCATATGGCCGGATAAAGTTCTCGCAGGTACGCAAAATGATACGCCGCGACCCCTCATGGAAAATATACATGTGGGACATATTGAGCGGCGACTTTGACAAAGACATCACCTCTGAGCAATGCCTGGAAAATGTGCTTACCCATATAACACCCGGCTCAATAGTGGTGTTTCATGACAGCGATAAAGCGTGGACGCATATGCGCTATGCACTGCCCCACGTGCTGGAATACTGCCGGAAACAAAACTGGAAGATGAAGGCGTTGCCGAAGTGAAAATTCCAAAGTAAAAATTCCAAATTCCGACCCACTCACGACTTATGACTCACGACTTATTTATAGACTCCCACACCCACTTATACGACGAGCGATTGATGGCTGATGAATGGCAGATACAGCGCGCGATAGATGCCGGGGTAACAAAGATGTACATGCCGAATTGCGATAGCAACACTATTAACGGCATGCTGCAACTGGCGGATAAATGGCCCGCAAATTGTATGCCGATGATGGGCCTGCACCCTTGTTATGTAAAGGAAAACTATAAGGAAGAACTGGCAATAGTGGCCAACTGGCTGGGCAAAAGAAAATTCTATGCCGTGGGCGAAATAGGCCTTGACTATTACTGGGACATGACCTACAAAGCACAACAGATCGAAGCGTTTGAATACCAGGTAGACCTCGCTTTGCAATACGGCCTGCCGATAGTGATACACAGCAGGGAATCCACACAAGACTGTATAGATATAGTGCGCAAAAAGCAGAACGGCAAGCTGAAAGGCATTTTCCATTGCTTCAGCGGTACTATGGATGAGGCTAAGCAAGTGGTAGCCCTGGGCTTTTACCTCGGCATAGGCGGTGTGGTCACCTACAAAAAGACCAACCTGCCCGAGATCATTATGGAACTATCGCTGAGCCATGTGGTACTGGAAACAGATGCCCCCTACCTGGCACCCATCCCATACCGCGGCAAGCGCAATGAAAGCAGCTACATCCCTGTAATAGCCCAAAAGATAGCAGAATTACTAAATATACCCTTAGCCGAAGTGGCCGCCATTACCACTGCTAATGCCGAAAAAGTTTTTCCTGTCTGATTAGAATGATTACCTTTGCCGCCCTCACGGAGAGATGCTCGAGTGGTTGAAGAGGCACGCCTGGAAAGTGTGTATATCTGTCAAAGGGTATCCAGGGTTCGAATCCCTGTCTCTCCGCAGAAGCCTTACAGAAATGTGAGGCTTTTTTCTTTTTAAATCTCCATCAACCCTACCAACTCTTCCCAGTTCTTAGGCGATGCATTTATATTCAGCATGGCAGCGATGCGGGCGTAGATATCTGCGGGTGTTTTATGCTGCTCCCGGAGATAGTGTACAGAGGTAGCTCCTTCAGATTTGGAGAGCTTGTGGCCTGTGGTATCTACGAGCAGTGGGTGATGATAAAAAGTAGTATCTGCAAACCTGTTTTCACCGATGAATGAAGCAAGGTAATGCTGTGCTAATGTGGATGGCCAGAGGTCATCACCGCGCACTACCAGGTCTATACCAAAAGCAAGATCATCTATAAGAGAGATAAGCTGGTATGCCGGGTATCCATCTTTCCGCTTTACAATAAAATCCGTCATAGAGGGGTGCATAGTTGCTTTTACGCTGCCCTGCAGTGTCTTTACTACCAACTCTTTTGTATCGCTTGTCCGTATCCGCCAGCTGGCGTTATCGGTATCTAACGACAGTCCTTTGTTGCGGCAAGTCCCGGCATAGATGCTGTCGGCACTGAGCTTTAAAAGATCAGCACGGGAGCAGGTGCAGGCAAACAGCGCGCCGCTATCCTTTAGCTGCTGTAATGCCTCTGCATACATGCCGGCACGGTGCGCCTGCGAATATTCCTGCTCATACTCTTGCATGTTCCGAGGGCCTTCATCCCATGGTATACCCAAGAAATTGAGTGTATCAAAAATATCCTGCACATACAGTTTATTGGTCCGCGCCCGGTCGAAGTCGTCTATCCTCAGTACAATTTTAGCACCCGTCTTTTTCGCCAATGCCGCCGTAACTACAAATGAGTATATGTTGCCCAAATGCAGGTAGCCGCTAGGTGTAGGCGCTATCCTTGTTTTCCTGAAATTGATAACCGCCGTGATGTTTGCTGTACTTTCCAATTTCACTAATAGTTTCAGTTCTTAATTGCCTGTTTAAAAATCCTTTAAATAACGAAAGCAATATAATACTAAATAGACCTAAAACACTCATACGCACTTTGCGCCATAAACTGAATTATTAATCTTTAGCTGGCCTTGGGGTCCCGGTTAATGAAAATGCAACACCTTTTTTCGCACCATATTCCAGCTTGATGTTTAACCCGTCTTCCCGGCCTTTATAAAACAGAATAGCGGCGTTGATCATTGCCAGCGGAAAGGTGATCATCCATAGCGCGCCGAGATAAAAAAATGCCGGGTAGAAAAATGCCAGCACCAATAGCGGCATCAGCGATCCGTTCCATAAAAGGCCTCTGTATAGCCACCTGGTTTCCCGGGTCTTAAAAGCAAAAGCCGCAAAGAACGTGGAAAAGCTCATAAAGAAATATCCCAGGCAATCTACCGCCATCAGGTACGTTTTCGACTCAAAGATGAGCACCTGTTTTTCGGCAAGCGGCCCCTTCAATTCAGCGGGAAGCACTACGGAAAGTTGGGTAAAATAAACAGAGCTGACGGCCATGGCATACAGAATGGCAAAAGACCACCCTATTGCCGTCCATATTTTCAGCTCATCGGGGGCGCAATAGTGCAGGCAAACCATGGTAAGTAAAAATGTGGGGGCT
The DNA here is from genome assembly GCA_903821975.1 of uncultured Bacteroidota bacterium. Classification (GTDB taxonomy): domain Bacteria; phylum Bacteroidota; class Bacteroidia; order Chitinophagales; family Chitinophagaceae; genus Nemorincola. The sequence goes on along the minus strand of CAIJNJ010000499.1, from coordinate 1,694 downwards.
AAAAAAAGCGATGGCAGAAATAACCAGAACAGATCCTGCGGATGAGGGATAACCTTTGCTGTTGATAATATCTGCGGGATACAATACCCTATTGCAAAGAGCAAGGATAATATTGCGGCCCATAAACCTATTGTCTTTACTGTATTGTTCATAACCAGGTGCTTTAATTATTTTCTACAAACCTATTTTTTGCCTGGTCCATTCCCAATGACGTTCATCAGTGCAAATGCTGATATTATTCACTTGATGACTGCATACTGAAGGGCCGATATGCCGTTTTCATTCATTTTTTGACTTTTATAGTATTGTTCGCTATTTTTGCGACAACAACGATAACAATGAAACGTAACAACCTCAATATCTTACTGGCAGTATCGCTTATCTTACTTGCTGCGGTGTGCCGCGTATTCAATGCCCAGCTTCATGTGGCCAACTTTGTGCCTATTGCTGCTATCAGCCTGTTTAGCGGGGCTATTATCAAGGACAAACGCAGCCTTGCGTTCCTGGTGCCGCTGATGGGTCAGTTCCTCGGTGATGTTTATTTCCAGTTGTTTACCCATACACCCGGCTTTTACGACCTTCCCGGCCAGTTATTCAACTACGGCGCGCTTATAGCTGCTACAGCACTGGGCGTAAGCATGAAACAGCCAAAACCGCTTACTACTTTAGCTTACCTGTTTGGCGCTTCTACCCTTTTCTTCCTGGTATCCAATTTCGGTTATTTCATGGGCGGCTGGAACGGCTATAGCTTTGCAGGTCTTACCAAAACCTATGTAGACGGTGTGCCATTCTTCAAATACACACTTTCCGGTGATATGGTGGGGGGCGTGTTATTGTTTGGCGGCTATTTTATGGTGCAGGCTGCATTGCTTAAGAAAACACAAAAGGTCAACGCATAAAATTTCTTATCTTATTCTGATTAAAAATGCCGCTCGTGAGCGGCATTTTTAATTATGTCTTCCAGCCAATCCCGAATGTGGTATTATTGTTTAACGCAAATCCCCCCCGGTTTCACCGGGGGCTATTAACATTCAAGTCATTCGGACTTCTTTAAATCTCGATATATCCGTTACCGGTGATACCTCAACTTATCAACTTATCAACCTTTCAACCAACCCACTATCCTTTAAGCACAGTACGGCTGATAACGATACGCTGCACCTCGCTGGTACCTTCGTATATCTGGGTGATCTTGGCATCGCGCATCAGGCGCTCTACGTGGAATTCTTTTACGTAACCATAACCGCCGTGCACCTGCACTGCTTCATTGGTAACGCGCTGTGCAATATCAGATGCAAACAGCTTGGCCATAGATGCTGAGAGCGTATAGTCGAGGCCCTGGTCCTTGGTCCATGCGGCTTTGAGGCACAACAGGCGGGCTGCTTCTATTTCTGTAGCCATATCAGCCAGCTTGAACGCGATGGCCTGATGGTTTGATATTTCCGTGCCAAATGCTTTACGCTCTTTGGAATATTTTAAAGCCAGTTCGTAAGCGCCGCTGGCAATGCCGAGCGCCTGCGATGCAATACCTATGCGGCCACCAGCCAACACCTTCATGGCGAATGTAAAGCCGAAGCCATCATCACCGATGCGGTTTGCCTTAGGTACTTTCACATCCTGGAACATGATGCTGTGCGTATCACTGCCGCGGATGCCGAGTTTATTTTCTTTAGCGCCAACGGTTACACCGGGAG
>CAIJNJ010000498.1 GCA_903821975.1 uncultured Bacteroidota bacterium | reverse complement strand
TAACAAAAGAGCTAAACCTGCTTATCCCAATGACTAACGAAACGTATAGCTACCCTGAAGTTACTTATACGGGTGAGAGGAGTATGGTAAGGCCCAACGTGATTTATATTGGTGATAATTTCTTTCTTCCCTGGATACGTGAGCGGGTTATGGATTTCACAAATATGGACTGGCAATTGTGGTATTATTTTGATGAAGTATGGTGCCGGTATAACGAGCAGGACCTTGGTAAAGAGCATGTGATGCATACCGACTGGATAGCAAAAATGAATGACGCAGATTGTATTGTGATCATGTATACTGCTGCTAATTTATCCACATTGGGTAATGGCTTTATTGAACAAGCTTACAACCATTTCTATAAAGGCTAAAGCAAATTAAGGGTTTGCAGTAGTGGCATCTTCCGCAGATTTTGCTTCGTCCGGTTCTTTTTCCAGGTCGCGGTCCAGGTTATAGAGTGCATCTCCGCCAGCTTTTTCGCCGCCTGCTATCTTTATCTTGGCCAGCAGGTTCAGTGCCAGGGTTTCTTCTTCTATTTGCTCTTTTACAAACCACTGCATGAAATTCCATGTAGCCCAGTCCTTTTCCTCCATGCTTAGGTTTACAAGATTGTATATCTCTTTAGTATTGTCTATTTCTGATTGGAATACTTTTTCAAAGCAATTATTTACGCTCACTGGGTCTGCATCAGGTGCCGGTATAGCGGTTACGTGCACTTTTCCGTTTCGCTGCAATATATATTCCAGTATTTTCATCATATGGTTGCGCTCTTCGGCAGCATGCCTGAAAAGAAAGTTGGCGATGCCGTCAAATCCTTTATCTGCCGCCCACGATGCGTAGGAAAGATATACCTGTGAGGCATGCGCTTCCTTGGTCATTTGCGCATTTAATGCTTTTTCTATCGTTTTTGAAAGTCGTGAAGTATCCATATAAGATACGCACATAAAAAAGATGCCAACGGAAAGACTTCTTTCGATTTCAAATTCTTTAATTCGGAAAATTCTGATCTAGTTATGCTGGTACTTTGTCTTATCTCTGTCCTTGCCTCCACGGGCAATATTGATGATGAGAATAAGAATCATGGAGCCTGCAATTGCAGCAGCCATTCCCCTGAAGAATGAATGGTCTATAAACGTAAGATGTGGCTGTATATATTTATTGCCCAGCCATGCACCCGCCACACCAATAATAATAGTGGGTATAAAGCCAAAGCCCCTGCCCGGCAGTAACATTTGCGCGATCAGGCCGGCCACCAGCCCTATGATGATCAGGAATATTAACGACTTATGATCGAAGTAAAATTGCTGTATCAGGTGTACGAGGGAAAAAAGAGCGTGCTTCATGATGGTATAGTTGGGATTGTAAAAATATAAATTATTGTATACGCATTACAATTTTCTACGCGATTATTAATAATTCCAATATAGGGTTGTATGGCCACAATAAATTCCTGACGTATGATCGCCACCACCTACAGAATAAGATATTGTTACGCTGTCGGTTAAATAATAGTAATTCACACGGCCACCGGAAGAGCCCATGCCGCAGCTACTGCCATTCATATTTGTCCATTGCCAGCTTTGTAAGCCATTGTTTTTGCCTGAATGGGAAATAAGATCAACGGGCGGATACGGCAATGAAGATGTAGATAGTGTAGTGTCATTCAATTCAATTAGTGCAAAAATTGTATCCGGCAGGTTTGTATACCCGCTGTCGGTATAGGTAGTTGTCAGTGTTGTTGAATCGTAGGTGTATTGCCAGGATAATATCTTACGTGCCAGCTTGTCCTGCCGATCGTAGCATACGATACAGTTTCATGGCCTTTTTTACATCCCGTAAAGCAGATCATTATTAGCACAAAAAGAATGAAATGTATGTGAAAGTGTAAAAAGTAAGGTTTCATACCAATGACATGAGTGGTGTAATAAATGTACCGAAAATATTCTGTTATATGGAGGTATTTACTTAATCGAAGCCATATAATTTAAGTAGTTCTTTACATTGGATTCTTTACTTTTGATTCAATGATCCTTCAACAGCCAATATCAGATAATTTAGAGCTCTTAGCCAGGCAGGTAGTGGAAGGCTTTATACTGGGCCTGCACAAAAGCCCGTTTCATGGTTTTTCGGTTGAGTTTGCCGAGCACCGCCTATATAACCAGGGCGATCCCATGCGGCATATTGACTGGCGTGTATATGGTCGTACAGATAAGCTGTTTGTAAAACGTTTTGAAGAAGAGACCAACCTGCGTTGCTGCCTGGTGGTGGATACTTCATCTTCCATGCAGTTCCCGAAGGACGAGAAAAAACTGAATAAACTGCAGTTTTCGTGTGTGGCCGCCGCAAGCCTGTTGCAACTGCTGAAACGCCAGCTCGATGCTGCTTCTCTGGTGTTATTTGACGATAAGGTCAATTACTTCTCAGACTGTCGCTCGGCACACAGCCATTACCGTATGCTGATGAATGAACTGCAACGCACCCTGGACACTTCTACTGAAAATAAGGTCACTAATGCCGCCGCAGCCCTTCACCTTGTAGCGGAGCAGATGCACAAACGCTCACTCATAGTGGTATTTAGTGATATGATGGACGATGCGGACAATATTGAGGATATGTTTGCCGCACTGCAGCACCTTCGGTATAACAAGCATGAAGTGATATTATTCCATGTGGTTGATGGCGCCCAGGAGCTTGATTTTGAATTTGAAAACCGCCCATATGAGTTCGTAGATATGGAGACCGGGGATCGTATAAAGTTGCAACCGCAACAGATTAAGGATCAATACATTAGTAAAATGCATAATTTTCAGGAAATGATAGAAAACAGGTGCCACCAATACCAGATAGACAGGGTAGCGGTAGACCTCTCAAAGCCTGTGGATGAGGTGCTGCATGCATTTTTAATTAAGCGAAATAAATTGATGTAATCAGAAGTTTTTTTGCTACCTTTGCAACCCGTTTAGAAAATGGAATTTGTAATCGGGAGTTTGTAATTGGGATTAAGTTGTTAATCACAGTGAATTTTATCTCTGACTTGATGCAGAACAATCCGAATTCCGAATTACTAATCCCTAATTCCAAATTATGAAGCATAACCGGGAATATGAAATAGCCTGGCAGGGATTAAAACCCGGACCTCACACCTACGTGTATGAGATTGATGATCGTTTCATGCAGGAACGTGAGGTTGATGAAAGCTTTAGCAACTGGGATGCACGGATAACCCTGGTATTTGACAAACATGAGAATTTTTTCATGTGTCATTTTGATGTAGACGGAAATGTTACAGTACCGTGCGACAGATGTGGGGATGATTTTAAGCTTAGGTTGTGGGATGAATTTGATCTCGTTATCAAGCTTACCGGTGAAGATGATGTGAATATAGAAGATGAGGTGGATGTAGTGTTTATTCCAAGGAGTGAAACGGTAATAGACATCAGCAACTGGCTTTATGAGTTTTTAATGCTCAGCGTGCCACTGCAACACATACACCCGGATAAGGAAGACGGTAAGTCAGGTTGCAACCCGCAGGCATTGAATTTGCTGGACAAATTATCGGAGCAGGCAGAACAACAGGGCAACCCGCTTTGGAAAGGATTGGAAAAACTAAAAGAAACCAAACCATCCAAAACAAAAAAGAAGCAATAATTAACAGGAAAAGTATAATTTAGTAACCATAATTCGTAATCAATAAATAAAGTAAAATGCCTAATCCTAAAAGACGACACTCCCAACAGAGAGGCGCAAAGCGTCGTACACATTACAAGGCGACAGGTGAAACATGGAGCGTTGATACAGTTACAGGCGAAAGCCATCTGCGTCATCGCGCTCATTGGGTAGAGGGAAAACTCTACTATCGCGGCAGAGTAGTGGTAGACAAAGCTCCGGCAACTGAGGGAGAAAAACAATAACTTATCATTTTCAGTTAATGAAGATAGGGATTGACATTATGGGTGGCGATTACGCCCCCGCTGAACCTATTAAGGGCGTGCAATTATACTTTGAGCAAGTGCCTGATTCGTCAGTGCACCTTCTGCTTATAGGTGATGCAAATGCCTCGGCCCCATACCTTTCCTTATTAGACAATTATCGTCACCGCTTCACATTCATTGAGGCGGCTGAGGTAATTGGCATGCACGAGCATCCCACTAAAGCATTGAAAGAAAAACCAAACTCCAGCATAGCTGTCGGGTTTGGTTTATTGCTGAAAGGTAAGATGGACGCATTCATCAGCGCGGGTAATACCGGCGCTATGATGGTTGGCGCCATGTACACCGTTAAGGCAATAGAGGGTATCCTGCGGCCCACTATAGCTACACCAATGCCGAGGTTAGACGGTAAATACAACTTCCTGCTCGATTCCGGCATCAATGCCGATTGCAAACCCGAACACCTGGTTCAGTTTGCCGAAATGGGCTCTTTATATTCCCAGTATGTACTTGGTATAGAGAAGCCACGGGTAGGGTTGCTTAATCTTGGCGAAGAAGAAGGCAAAGGCAATATTCTGTGCCAGGCCACTTATCCATTACTAAAAGAGCATGGCGGTATCAATTTCGTAGGTAATATAGAAGGCCGTGATGTTTTTCTTGATAAAGCAGAAGTGGTCGTATGCGAAGGCTTTGTAGGAAATGTGCTGCTTAAAATGGCAGAATCTATTTACGACATATTCAAAGTACAAAAAGGATTTGACGACCCCTTCCTCGATAATTTTAATTTTGAGAAATACGGCGGTACGCCCATACTCGGCATCAATAGCCCGGTTATCATAAGCCATGGCATAGCCCACGCGTTCGCCTTCAGGAATATGATAGATGTGGCGGAGAAAATAGTAAGCACTAATCTTGTAGGTGTTTTAAAAGAGTATTTTAAGCAGCCCGTAGCTTAATGAGATCCATATACTGTATTAGTGGAGTAGGCGCAGATGAGAGGATCTTTAGCAATCTGTCCATCAGCAATTATAATATAGTTCCCGTAAAATGGCCGGCATTCGAAAAGAATGATGATATAAGATCTTATGCCCAAAAGATCTCCGCACAAATACCCGGTGAAAACCCCATACTGCTTGGCTTATCCTTCGGCGGGATGTTGGCTGTGGAAATAGGGAAGATAAGAACCACCGAAAAAATATTTCTTATATCCAGCGCAAAAACATCGGCCGAACTTCCAAAGATCAGCAGGCTATTTAATGCAGATAAGCTGCTGGATATGATGCCGGATTTTGTCTTTAAAAGTCCGGGCTTTGCCAATTTTAGAATGATAGGTGCCAAAAGCAAAGAAGAGGAAAAAGTATTGGCAGCAATGCTGCGCAGTTCCGCCCCCGGCTTTGTGAAATGGGCATTAAAAGCAATAGTGCTCTGGAAGAACACTACATACCCGCCCAACATAATACAACTGCATGGAACCGCAGATAATATTATTCCAACCAAAGATGTTCATCCGGATTATTGGGTAGAAGGCGGCACGCACATTATGATCTATAACCGCCCGGCAGATGTGAACAGGATAATTTCAGGGTGCATTGCAAATAGTAATTGATACAAAGCAGATCAGCGGCAGTACTTTTTTATCGCTTCGTATGCATCATTACTTCCCAATTTCAGCGCACTGTTCAGGTCCAGGCACCCACTGTCTCTTTGGTTTAATATGATCTTCACTATCCCCCTGCTATAAAACGCCTCCATATATTTAGTGTCAATTTCCAGTGCTTTGTTATAATCAGCCAATGCTTCGCTGTAACTTTCGAGGTCCTCTTTTGTAAGGCCGCGGTAATAATATGCTTCGGCATAATCAGGGTCTGTTTTTATTGCCAGGTCATAATCGGCAATTGCCCCATTTAGATCCTTTAGGCTATATTTTGCATTGCCCCTGTTGCTATATGCACAGGCTTCATCTTCCGGTTGTATTTCTATCGCTTTACTATAATCGGCAATTGCGCCATTGTAATCTTTTTGATCATCTTTAATGATTCCCCTGTTATTATATGCAGCAGCATTCTTAGGTTCAATTTCTATTGCCTTATTGTAATCTGCAATAGCTCCCTTATAGTCTCTGAGACTCTTTTTGGCAAGCCCCCTGTTATTGTATGCGTCATCATCTTTAGGGTTAAGTTCAATCGCCTTATTAAAATCTGCCATCGCACCCTCATAGTCCATAATATCGTTTTTAGTCTGTCCCCGGTTGTAATATGCTTCCGCGCAGCGTGGATTGATTTCTATTGCCTTGCTGTAATCTGCGATAGCTCCCTGGTAATCATGTACCTTGCTTTTTGCAAGCCCCCTGATATTATATGCCTCGGTGTCTCTCGGGTTTAGTTCTATTATCTTACTATAGTCGGCTATTGCTCCTTTGTAGTCGTGCAGGAAATATTTTACACCACCCCTGTTATAGTAGGCATTTGTATCATTAGGGTTCTTTTCTATATCCTTGTCGTACCCCCTTATTTCTCCGTCATAGTCCTCGGTACTGTCTTTTATCACTCTTCGCCGTTGATACGTGGTATCGCTATTGTCGGGTTGTGTATTGCATGCTGCAAAACATATCAAACAACTAAGAAGTAACAGACGTAGGTTTTTCACGTGAGTGTGATTTTTTTCAATTCAGAAAGAGTAATGAAGATAAAAAAATATCTTTACAGTATTCTTAATATCCAATTCAGGACCTTGATCTTCTTAAAATACATAGATACTCCCGTTGGTAAAATGCGCATTGGCGCTAGTGATGAAGGCATATGCCTGTTCGACTTCCAGTATCGCCGCAGCATAGACAGTATCATGAAGCGCATTGAAACCCTGAGTGGCATGCAATTTGCAGAAGGGGAGCACCCGCATTTTAAATTATTGGAGCGGCAGATAGGTGAATACTTTTTAGGGACAAGAAAAGAATTTAACCTGCCCCTGCATCTTGTTGGTACGCCATTTCAGAAAAGTGTATGGGAAGGACTGCTTCAAATACCTTATGGCGAAACAAGGTCTTACAAACAGCAATCCATATTCCTCGGCAATGAAAAAGCGATACGCGCAGTAGGCACTGCCAATGGCGAGAATGGTATAGCTATTATTGTACCGTGCCATAGGGTTATTGGTACGAATGGTAGTCTTATAGGCTACGGCGGTGGCCTGCAGCGTAAAAAATGGTTATTGGACCACGAGCGTAAACATTCCGGCAAGACAGGGCAGGCGGAATTGTTTGCGTGAATTAAAACAACTTCCCCTGTACATCCTCCTGTTTCGGGGGCTTCGATTTTCCCATCACTGTTCTGCCGCCATACTTCCATGAATCCTTTCTTTCACGCTCCATCAGTTGCTCAAAATTATTATTAGGCTGGAAATCTTTTTCTAAGTGCTGTGCTACTTTTGAGAGGTTCTTTATCGCTTCATTTTTATCTGAGTTTCCCAGCTTTGCACGCTGCACCGCATTTTGCAGTGTCTGTATTGCTTCGTCATAGACCATAGTAGGCACGGGGAATGGATGCCCGTCCTTACCGCCATGTGCAAATGAGAATCGTGCAGGATCTTCAAACCTTGAGGGCGTACCGTGTATCACTTCGCTCACCAGTACCAATGACTGTAATGTGCGAGGCCCCAGGCCTTCCAGCAGCAGCAGCGATTCCATATCCAGGTGTTCCCGTTCATACGCCACAGCAAGTACTGCGCCCAGCCTTTTCAGGTCCACATCTTTTGCCTTTACATCATGATGGCTCGGCATTACCAGTTTTTTTATTTCCGGCAGTAGTTTTTCCGGGTTTTCATGTGCCAGTTGCAACACACCCGTGCGCGTTGTACCCGCATGCTTGTCTGTAATGTTTATGATGTGCCCCTGGTTTTTACCGTAGATGAATGTATGCGGCTCTTCCACAAAGGAAGAAAGGGTAGGTGAGTGCCAGTGATAGCGGCGTGCCATGCCGTTACTGTCGTTCATGCCTTGTTGTATCACTGCCCAGTCGCCATCACTGCTCAGCACAAAGGAATGAAGGTAAAGTTGGTAACCATCCTGTATAGCTGTGTTATCCACTTTGGCAGATAGCTTGCTGCTGCGCACCAGCAGGTCGCCATTCAGGCCGGTTTGCTCTGCAATTCGCATGAGTTCGGCAGGCGTTTCGCGCGAAAACTTTCCTTTGCCCCCACATATATAGATACCCAGTTCTTTTGATCGTTCGTTGACGGAGCGTTTAAGCGCGCCCATCACAGAGGTGGTTATACCGGACGAGTGCCAGTCCATGCCCAATACACATCCCAATGCTTGGAACCAGAAGGGGTCGCTGAGCCGTTGCAAAACGGCTCCCTTACCATATTCTGCAACTATGGCCTCCACTATCGCAACGCCCAGTTTGCTCATACGCTGGTAAAGCCAGGGAGGTACCTGGCCATAGTGTAAAGGGAGATCTGCGTATGAACGGCTCATATATGCAATTTAAGGAGTTTTGACCGTCTTTTGGCTTATTATAGTAACCTAAACTATATGGAAATAACTATGTATGTAGATTGTTATGAAAAATAAAATCCCCCTTATTTTCACTCCGTGTAATATTCAAATTAATTATGCTTTCTGACATGCTTAATGTACTTTTGCCTCCTAAATAATTAAACAAAAACTAATATGCAGTTGAAACAATCATTACTAACCCTCCCGATAGCTATCGGGACGATCGGGGCCGTAATTATCGGGATGGCGTCATGCCAGCCGGGTGCTTCTAATTCCCAGGCTACCGGCCGCAAGCTGTTGGATCCGGCTAATATGGATACTACAGTACGTCCCGGGGATAATTTCTTTGAATATGCAAATGGTGCATGGCTGAAGAAAAACCCAATTCCAAAATCAAAAACAAGATGGGGCAGCTTTAACGAGCTCCAGGAAAATAATTTCAATGCGCTGCATTCATTGCTGGATTCATCTGCTGCAGTGAAGAACGCACAGCCCGGAAGCCCGGTGCAGAAAGTTGGTGATTTTTATCGTACAGGCATGGACAGCACTACCATTGATAAAGCCGGTATTGCTCCGCTCAATGATATCATCGCCCGTATCAATGCTATTAAGGATGTTAACGGACTGATCTCTGAAATAACACTTGAGCACACACAGGGTATTGGTACTGTATTTGCTTTCGGTGTTTCTCCTGATGATAAGAATGTTTCTAAAGAGATATGCCAGTTCGGCCAGGGTGGTTTGGGTATGCCCGGCCGCGAATACTATTATGATGCAGATGCCCGCACTGTAAAGATACGCGACGCATACAAGCAGTATATCCCTAAAATGCTTGCACTTGCAGGCGACGCCAAGGCTGATAAGGATGGCGCTGATGTATATAAGTTAGAGTTGACCCTTGCAGGCGCTTCTTTAACACGTGTGGAATCACGAGATCCGTACAAACTGTACAATAAATTTGATGTTGCCAGTGCAAGCAAATTGACACCCGGCATTGATTGGAAAGTATTGCTGACCGACCTTAAAGTAAATGGCCAGGATACAGTGATCATCGGTATGCCTAAGTTCTTTACCGAGGTGGCTAAGCAAATGAAGAGCACTTCGCTTGAAACTTGGAAGAGCTACCTGGTATTCCATCTCGTAAATGGTATGGCTCCTTACCTCAGCACTTCTTTCGATACTACCCGTTTCGCATTTTACGGCAAAACAATGCGTGGACAGGAAGCGCAAGAGCCTCGCTGGAAACGTGTAATGCAGGTTGTGGATGGTTCTATTGGCGATCTGCTTGGCCAGATGTATGTAGATAAGAACTTCAAACCGGAAGCCAAAAAACGCATGCTGGAGCTGGTAAACAACCTGCAGGCTACTTATGCAGAGCGTATACAGAAGCTCGACTGGATGAGCGACAGCACAAAGCAGAAAGCAACAACAAAGCTTAATGCATTCATGAAGAAGATAGGTTATACCGACAAATGGAGAGATTATAGCGCTGTGACCATTGTGAACAATGATTATGTAAAGAATGTGCTTGCGTCTTCTCAGTGGGAGTATAATTATGACCTGAATAAGCTGGGCAAACCCGTTGACAAGACAGAATGGGGTATGACACCTCCTACGGTTAATGCCTATTACAATCCTGCATTCAATGAGATCGTTTTCCCTGCCGGCATCCTCCAGTATCCTTTCTTTGATGAGAACGCTGATGATGCGGTAAACTATGGCGGTATTGGTGCGGTAATAGGTCATGAAATGACACATGGTTTTGATGACCAGGGCCGTCTTTATAATGCAGATGGTAACCTCAGTAACTGGTGGAGCCCCGGTGATTCTACTAATTTCACCGTTAAGGCCAACATGGTTGTTGATCAGTTCAACAAGATCATTGTAATTGATACCAACCATGCAAATGGCAGCCTTACAGAAGGTGAAAACCTTGCTGACCTTGGTGGTCTGAACATCGCTTATGAAGCATTCAAAAAGACCAAACAAGGACAGGGCAATGAGAAGATAGATGGCTTCACTCCCGACCAGCGTTTCTTCCTGAGCTGGGCACAGGTTTGGCGTGCTAATACACGTCCCGAGGAGATCGCATCACGTCTTAAAACAGATCCGCACTCTCCGAGCATGCTCCGTTGCAACGTGCCGCCAAGCAATATGGCTGCATGGTACAAAGCATTTGATGTAAAACCTACTGATAAAATGTATCGCCCTGAAAATGAAAGGGCAAGAGTTTGGTAGTTATCCATGTTCTATAATTCAGAAATGCCGCCCCTCCCGGGCGGCATTTTACTTTATGCCATTGTAAAATCACGCTCTTTTTCACTTCAGATAAGTTATGCTTTGCCGCTTGTTTATCGTACTTTTAAAGCCATAATATCATATACATGCAAATAAAAAACACACTTCTGCTTGGAGCCGCCTTGTTGGCAATATCTTCCTGCAAACAGCCTGTTGCAAAAACGGCAGATGCCGCATCTTCATGGAAGGCGCTCGATCCTAAGAATATGGATACGACCATACATCCCGGCGATGATTTTTTTCATTACGCCAACGGCGCGTGGATAAAAAGCAACCCTATACCAAAAGAAGAATCTGAATGGGGGAGCTTTAATGAGGTATACGAAAACAATAATAAAGCCCTTCATTCTATACTTGATTCAGCGGCCACTGTTGAAAATGCACCGAAAGGTAGCATTTTGCAGAAGGTCGGCGATTTCTATCGCAGTGGCATGGACTCCATTACCATTAATAAAGTAGGGTTGGTGCCGCTTAATGATATCACTTCGCGTATCAACAACATTACCGACGTTGCTGGCTTGATGGAAACCATTACCTGGCTGCACACGCAGGGGGTAGATCAGGTTTTTTCGTTTGGTATCGCTCCTGATGATAAAAATGTGACAAAAGAAATATGCCAGTTTTCACAAAGTGGCTTGGGCATGCCCGGCCGCGAATATTATTTTGATAAAGACGCCCGTACTGCCAAGATACGCGATGCATATAAATTGTTTATCCCGAAGATGCTGGTAATGATGGGAGAAGACAAGATCACTGCAGATAAGGATGCGAACGATATTTATCATCTTGAGCTTTTACTTGCAGGCGCATCATTGACCAACAGCGAAATGCGCGATCCATACAAGCTTTACAATAAATATAGCATTGACGGTATAAATAAATTAACTCCGGGCCTCGACTGGAAAATGTTATTATTGAATTTGAAAGTTACCGGCCAGGATTCAGTGCTTGTTGCCGAGCCTAAATTCTTCACTGAAATGGCTAAAGATATCAAATCCATTCCTGTAGATACATGGAAAAAGTACCTGAAGTTTCACCTTGTCAATGATATGGCACCATATCTCAGCAGTGAATTTGATACTACCCATTTTAATTTTTATGGAAAGCTAATGTATGGAGCAGAAGCTCAAAGACCACATTGGAAACGTGTTTTACAGGTAGTTGATGGGTCTATAGGTGAGTTGCTCGGCCAGATCTACGTAAGCAAATATTTTAAGCCTGCAGCCAAAAAACGTATGATGGAGCTCGTCAACAACCTGCAGCAGACTTATGCCGAGCGTATACAGCAACTGGACTGGATGACGGACAGCACTAAAAAGAAAGCCATTACCAAACTCAATGCTTTTGTAAAAAAGATCGGTTATCCTGATAAGTGGAAAGATTATAGCGCACTCACAATTGTGGGTAATGACTATGTAAAGAATATACTTGCTTCTTCCCAGTGGGCTTATAACTACAACCTGGGTAAATTAGGTAAGCCGGTTGACAGAACAGAGTGGGGAATGACACCACCTACAGTAAACGCATATTACAATGCATCTTTCAACGAGATCGTATTTCCTGCCGGTATATTGCAATATCCGTTCTTTGATGCGAATGCAGATGATGCAGTGAATTATGGTGGTATCGGTGCGGTCATTGGTCATGAAATGACTCATGGCTTTGATGACCAGGGCCGGCTTTATAATGCAGAAGGGAATTTAAGTAATTGGTGGAGCCCGCGCGATTCGACAAATTTTGTAACAAATGCGAAACAGATGGTTGGCCAGTTCAGTAAAATAGTGGTCATAGATACGATACACGTAAATGGCCTGCTCACAGAAGGAGAAAATTTAGCCGATCTGGGCGGAATTAATATTGCCTACGAGGCATTTAAGAAAACGAAACAAGGCAAAAGCAGTGAAAAAATTGATGGGTTTACCCCCGATCAGCGATTCTTTTTAAGTTGGGCCCAGGTATGGAGAAATAATCAGCGGGCAGAAGGACTCGCTGCCCAGGTCAAAAGTGATGGTCATTCTCCTGCATATCTTAGGGTAAACATGCCTATCAGCAATATGGCTGCGTGGTATAAGGCCTTTGATATTAAGCCTACTGACAAGCTATTCAGGCCGGAAAATGAAAGAGCAAGAGTTTGGTAATGTTACAATTGACATAAATTTAAATATTAATTTATAGTGCAATAATATTTATTTATGACTTTGACCAACCTTTGATAATATATTTATGTCTTCTATGACGGAATTGTTATGTATATGGCTGTTCGTTTATAAATCATATACAAAAACATTGTTTTTTTGCATTTATAAAAATATTACTTAGATTTAACACGAAATTATTACAACTGATCTAGCCTATGCGTCGTTTATTTTATTTACTCATATTGTCTGTGCTATTCATTAATTATAATGCATCTGCACAATTGACTGCTGGACAAATATATTTGCCTGGTCATTGGCTTGAAATAGGCCAGAACAGTTACGGCGCTTTTGGTGCAAATCCTCCCGGAGCACCTTATCATCCATACCCCGCCGGTTCAGACATCGCCGAGGTATATGATTATGGCCATGATGGTTGGACTACTGGCGCGCCACCATTAATGGGCGATTATACCTATCCCGGTAGCCCTTATGAAGGATGGGGCATTCAGGTAAATGGTACCGGCGGTCTTAACTGGGCTTTTACTTCCAGTGGTGCTATTACCGGTACGGGATCACTGACAGGTAGTAATACTTCTTATGTAAACGCGGGCGGTGAATTGATAGGTAACTGGACAGGTACTGCAGCTGGCGGTCAGATGAGGATCAACATGGAGACTCGCGTGGATACAAACGCTTCGTGGGTAGTTGTCACAGCAAAAATGTACAATACCAGCACAACGACTGCACTGAATAATATCTATTATTTCAGGGGCTGTGATCCTGATAATGATGAAGCGCATGGAGGCAGTTTTACTACGAAAAATGTTGTGAACTACCAGAATGACGCTGATCACAGGGTTGGGGTTTCCGGCCATGGGGAAACCTATACTTACGCATATTTGCAGGTGTGTACTAAGGATTGCCGCGCTAAAGCATTGGTACATACTAGCTGGCCCATTAACTTTTATGTTACTGATCTGAGTACAGTATATACCGGCACCGCTGCTATCACTCCCGACTACACAGTTGGTCTTTATGATAACGGAGACATTGCAATTGGTCTTGTATATAGCCTCGGTAACCTTGCACCTGGCGACAGTACGTTCGTTTCTTATGCATACACGTTCTTAAATACACCTGTTGGTATAGACAGTGCATTCCCTGAACCAACACTTGTTGTAAATGGCGTGCCGGTAACTCCTCCTGCTGCACCGGCGGCCACCTACGATACATTTAATACTTGTGGTACAGGGCTTACAACCGTTCCGATTAACCTTACAGGTGCAGCCACCGGCGACTGGACGTGGAGCAAATGGACATGGTCTCCCGGCACAGGTCTTTCAACTACAACAGGTCTTACAAACACTATTAATGTTGCTTCTCTGCCTCCAACCATTACTTACACGATCACTGGTACTGATGCAGCTACCTGTGGTACGAGGGTAATGTATCTTACGGTTGTGGCATGTAATGGTGCCACTGTTAATAGCCCTTGCTATGGAGATTCTTTATTCTTCAACGCGCCGGGTGATTCTGCGGGCGCTACATATGTATGGTATGGCCCGGCACCTTCTACAGCTACTATTTCTACAAGCCAGGCGTTTACTATTACCCCTGCTGTTTGGTCCGATACCGGTCTTTATCATGTGATAAAAACAGTAGGTGGTGCATCAGACACTTCGTCGACGGTGGTGATCATACATCCTAAGCCGGATGTTACGGCATCAAGTAACTCTCCTTTGTGTATTGGGGCATCTAATACCTTAACGTTATTCTCTAACTCTACAATACCTGTTGCCACTTATGGGTGGACCGGGCCGTCTTCGTTCACGTCAGGTGTTCAAAACCCGACAATATCGCCTTTTGCAACAGCGGACACAGGTATATATACTGTAATTGTGGCCACGTCATTCGGGTGCAAGGATACTGCATCTACTCATGTAATATTGTTACCGCCCCCGGGCCCGCCAATCGTTACTGATCCTAGCCCGTATTGTTATGGAACCACATTTGTTCCTTTCTCTGTAACGCCAGCTACCGGGGCTACTGTTTATTGGTACCCGTCTGCATCTGGTGGCGTAGGTTCTGTAACTACACCTACGGTGAGCACTACCTCGCCTGGTACTTACACATTCTATTATGGACAAACTATCGGGTTGTGCGAAAGCCCGATAGACTCTATTACCATAGTGGTTTATCCGCCTATCATTCCAAATTACACGTACACCATACATCGTGGTTGTAGCCAGGACACTGTTTATTTTTACAACAGCTCTACCGGTGCTTCTTCCGACCTGTGGAATTTCGGGGATGGTACGCCAACCAGTACGGCGACCGATCCGATCCACATATACACCACGCAAAATATCTGGTCTGTTAAGTTAACCGATTACTTCGCTTCATGCTCTAACTTCATCACGGAAAACATAGACACCCGACATACGGTACAGGCTTCGTTTTCTGCCGTTCTCGACACCATTTGCGCCGGACAGACAAGTAATATGATCAACATGTCTACTGCTACAGTTGGTGTGAATCCGGGCGTAATAGTATCTGATACCTGGACTTTTGCTGACGGTACAGCACCTAATACTTCTGTGAGCCCCGGTCATACATTTGCTAATCCGGGTATTTATGATGTTAACCTGGTTGTTACAGATAGTATAGGTTGCCAGAGCACATTCTCTGAAAATGTTTATGTCATTGGTCTGAACATCAAATCATGGCATGATACAACGCTTTGTATGCGTGAGCCACTTCCTATGACCAATGTTGTAACCCAGATACCTGATCTTGGACTGAATGATTACACTTATTACTGGTCACCCGCTGCTAACCTGAGCAGCAATACAACTCAGGTACCGTTCTTTAATGCATTCGGTTCTTATACCTATACGTTAACGGTATCATTGCTTGGTGATTGGGGTGCATGTACACAAACTGATGTGATGGTAGTGAATTCTGTGTTAGGTAAGAAATTACAGGATCTTACTCCGAATATCACCATCAGCTACGGCACAAGCGTCCAGCTAAATGCAGATAGCCTGCTTTATTACTGGTGGACACCTGATGATGGCAGCCTGAACAATAATAACATTAATAACCCTATTGCAACGCCACATGTTACTACAACTTACACAGTATATGGTATGGACCAATATGGTTGTGTTGACTCTAACTTCATAACCGTTTATGTGGACAGCAGTATGCACGAATGTATACCAACAGGCTTTACACCTAATAACGACGGCCTGAATGATTACTTCCATCCGATAGGTCTTATATTCCAGAACCTGGTAGACTTCAGGGTATACAACAGGTGGGGACAACAGATATTCTATACCAGCTCTGCTGACAGTAAAGGCTGGGACGGTACTTT
>CAIJNJ010000497.1 GCA_903821975.1 uncultured Bacteroidota bacterium | reverse complement strand
CGGTTTCTGTTTTGGTAACATCATGATGATGAGCTTTCCGGAGTATTTTGCCCGTACCACGGGGATTGAAGTACAATACGCAAATCTCTTCAGGTATCTCAATCTCTTGCTTGCGCTACCGGTATTCTTTTATAGTGCATCCGAATTCTTTGTTACAGCGTGGAAGGGGTTAAGGCAAAAAACACTGAACATAGATGCTCCAATCGCACTTGCTATAATTATCACATTTTCGAGAAGCGTGTATGAGATCACGCAGCATACAGGTGCCGGCTACCTGGATAGTATGAGTGGTATTGTGTTTTTTATGCTCGTAGGGAGGGTTGTGCAAGAACGCACATACAAATCCCTTTCTTTTACCCGTGATTACAGGTCATATTTTCCAATAGCCGTAAATGTGATTACTCCGCAGGGCGTTCTCAGTAAAAAACTGCAGGACCTGAAGGAGAAAGACGTGGTACAATTACACAATGATGAAATAATTCCGGCAGATTCTGTGGTGCTTAAAGGAAAGGCCTGTATCGATTATAGTTTTGTAACCGGGGAGAGGGAGCCTGTAGAGGTGGCATTGGCAGAAACAGTATATGCAGGGGGGAAACAAAAAGGGGAGCAACTTACTATCCAGATAATAAAGCCGGTAGCGGGCAGTTACCTGACGTCATTGTGGAATCACTATGCGTTTTCGAAAAACAAATCGGAAAATAATGATAAAGAAAGTGTCATTCATATATTAAGCAAATATTTCACTATTATTTTATTCGGGCTTGCTATTATTACTGCACTCTATTGGGCATACGCTGATCCTTCAAAAATTGTAAACAGCGTATCGGCGATGCTGATCGTTGCCTGTCCATGCGCTTTACTACTGTCTGCGACATTTACAAACGGTAATATCATGAGGCTATTCAGCAACAATGGGCTCTATTTGCGTGATGCGTCTGTTATTGAGCAATTGGCAAACATTGATAAGATCGTATTTGACAAAACCGGGACCATCACTCAGGGTGGTGGAGATATAATATGTTCAGGTCATCAATTGACAGAGTACGAAAAAGACCTGTTATATACCGTTGTAATGCATAGCAAGCATCCGGGCAGTAAGTCGCTTGCTATGTGGTTAGGAAGGAGGAACATTGTCCCTATATCGGGGTGGAAAGAAACACCCGGTAAAGGGTTGGAGGCGATTGCTGGGACCACAAGGATAATACTAGGGTCGGGAGAATTTACGGGTGTTCCGAAGCAAAAGGTCAAAGAAGAAAAAGCGACTGTGTATGTGCGGGTAAATGATAAACTTACCTCGTTTCATTTGCAATCTGTTTTCAGAGACAATGTGCCGGGAATGATACCCGAACTTAAACACGATTATCAATTATCCCTGCTATCGGGAGATAATGATAAACAAATGCCTGTGTTGCGTGAGTTGTTTGGCAATAAAAGTGACCTTTTGTTTGAGCAAAAGCCAATAGATAAGCTAAAGTATATCGAATCACTGCAACAAAGTGGCAACCATATTATGATGATCGGCGACGGACTTAACGATGCCGGCGCTTTGCAGCAGAGCAATGTAGGCGTGACACTTGCCGATGATATAAATAATTTTACGCCATCCTGCGATGCTATTCTTGATGCTAAAAAGTTTGGTTTATTGCCTGCGGTTTTGAAACTGGCAAGATCGTCCCGGTCAATTATCAGGTTCAGTTTTGTCGTATCTATTGTATACAATATTATAGGACTTTACTTTGCAACACAGGGGATGTTGAAGCCGGTTTCAGCAGCTATTTTAATGCCTTGCAGCACGTTGAGTATAGTTATCATCACCAGCGGGCTCAGCAGTATTATCGCATGGCGCTCCGGCCTTAGCCTGAAGGCAAGTGAGTAAATAGGCAGCATAATTTTGCTAAATAATAAAGGCTCCGGATATCCGGAGCCTTTATTACAGTACAGAGGTATTTGTTACATCCATTGTGCCGCAAACTTGCGGAATGAAGTAATCGTGTCTGTGATAACACGCACTTCAGCGTCGTATCTACCACTCAAAGCATCATGGCCTTCCAGCAAAGCCGCATCAATATAACCGGCGCTGGAATGTTGTGCCTGGGTGCTGATTTTATCAATATTGGCATGAATGCTGTGCGATAACCGGTCGATGTTATCTGTCTGTACTTTAAATTGGTTTTCAAAATGCTCTACCTCTTTCATTACTTCAGTAGCCGTATTTTTATTCGCGATTTCCATAAGGATACCTTTTAAAATACTGATCTCCGTTTTGTAAAAATTAAGGCTGCGTAACCAATAGCTGTGTTCGTTACTTACGTGTGTGATGTTTACTTTTTTCATTGTTTATAATTTTTATTCAAAAATAGCTGCTGTATTGCCCGTGATTAATGACTACGGTCACCGGTAAAGGTAATTCTGGTTAGGAAATGTTATAGGATCCGGTATTGAGACAGTATAGTTACCTCACGGGCTTTCGAAGATATACGTAATAACTGACAACAAACACATTATGCACTGACTGCGATCAATCTTAATCGCATTTCCCGGGTATATTTTTGTAAAAAAATAATCATGGAAATTCGTTTTATTCCAGGGGATAAAGTAAGGCTTATATCAGGAGGCCCGGAAATGACCATCAGGGGACAACATTATGATGTACTCGCTAATGAGTATAGCGCCAATATGTTTGACTGTATATGGTTTGACAAAAATAAGGATGGAAAAGAAGAAGTTCATTATTGTCCGTTCCAGGCAGAAGAACTGATCAAAACCAAAAGCGCCTGATGTCAGCCGACAATACACAATTTACGCCGGTAGGATCGAGCCACGAAAATGTTTTTTTG
>CAIJNJ010000496.1 GCA_903821975.1 uncultured Bacteroidota bacterium | reverse complement strand
GTTTCTTCGCTTTCCAGGACACCGTAGAAAATAACGGCCTGCTGTTAAATACAGACGCAGGCATATTTTACGAGTTCATACCCGCAGGTGAAATAGCGAATGAGAACCCTACTAGGTTATCGCTCGCAGAGGTAAAAACAGGAGAGAACTATGCGCTGATAGTAAGTACGAATGCGGGGCTATGGGCTTACAATATCGGTGATACGGTACGGTTTGTCAGCACAGATCCTTACAGGCTGGTAGTTACGGGAAGGACCAAGCATTATATCTCTGCCTTTGGTGAGCATGTAATAGGTGAGGAAGTGGAATATGCGATACTGAATGCAGCGAAGGATTTCAACACGCATATCATAGAGTTCACCATCGCACCTGCCATACAGGTAACTGATGGTTTACCATATCATGAATGGTTCATTGAGTTTGAAAACCCGCCTGCTGATATGGACGCTTTCGCGCAGGCAGTGAATAACTACCTGAAAGAAAAGAATATCTACTACAACGATCTTATATCGGGCAATATCCTGCAGACGCTCAAGATAAGGCAAATGAAAAAGAACACCTTTATCGAATACATGCGTTCCATTGGCCGCCTTGGCGGTCAGAATAAAGTGCCCCGCCTAGGGAATGACCGTAAGATAGCAGATGCTTTAACCCACTGGATAGCAGGGTAAGCGACGATTTCTTAATAGCTGAATTCTGTGACGGTGTGGTCGCTTAAAATAGCTTCAATAAATGTGTGGTGTGTTTTTTCTTTGCCGGTCACTATCCACACACCTGTGATAATATTTCCGATCTTTGTATGTGTGCGGCTTTTTATTGTTAGCCCGAATTTGTTTATGAGGTCTTCATATTTATGTTCGAGGTTGTCCTGGTATGGGTAGGTGATCTTGTATTCTCTTACCTGGTTTAATTTATCAAGAATGCGGTCCATACTTGAAAATATTACCAGTATAGCCACTACCAACGCACACCCCAAAATGGAAGCTATATAATATCCGCAACCTATCCCCACACCTAAAGCTGCAGAAAGCCATATCGAAGCCGCAGTTGTGATACCGTTTACCCTGTTATTGTTTCTGAAAATTACACCCGCCCCCATAAAGCCGATACCAACCACTACATTCGACGCAATACGGTCGGGGGATGTGCCATGACCTATGTACATGGAAAAAATGGTGAAGAGGTTAGCCCCGAGACAAATAAGCATCAGCGTACGAAATCCGGCAGATTTGCTTCTCAGTTCCCGTTCTATACCTATTGCACCACCGATAAGTAATGATAACGCAAGCTTTAGCAGAAGGTCATTGATTGGCAGCATTTCATAAAATTAGGTCAAAAAATAAAACTATACAATGCTTATTTTTCTGTGCCAGACATGAGTTTCTGAAACCAGGACGTTGAGAGGCTTATACCAGTTTGGCATCTAATATTGATATCTGCAATTGGCCTTGGCGATCTTTAAAACATAACACAGGGCACACTTTCTATTTGCGCCTCTGCGCCTTTGTGAGAAACCTTCTATGACACAATTGGGTCTAATTGGTATTACTGTGTATTAAGCTGCACAAGGTCCGGTGCTGTGATATAATTGCTTGAATAGCGAAACCGTACGTTGCTGGTGAGTACTACCTTGAAACCCTTCATATTAGTAGGCGCTACGGGAAAGAAACAAGCACGGAGCTCTATCGTTTCAAATATAAGGTTCTCATTCCTCGCGCGGATGCCGCCACCCAGGCTGCTGTATAGTGCCGAATGTGAATAAGGTCCGTTTTCAGGTGTGATGAGGTTCAGGTCGCCGTATGGGAACGGCGCGAACTGGAAACCCAGTAATTTGAATTTCAGGTAGAACTCCGTTTCCAGTTGTACGCTTAGCCTGCGCGTACCATAAGCTGAATCTGAAAGGAAACCGCGCAGCCCGTAGTAGTTATCTATGCGCAGGGGTGCATAAGTAACCCTGTTGTACAGCTGTGTATAGCTAAGGTTTATGTACTGCCTTATCTTGGTACTGTGCAGGAAAAAGATACGGCTGTATGCGGTTGCGCCTATCAGGAAGCTACCGTCCTGCACTTTGTTTTTGTATAGGAATCCACCGCTTTTAAGGAACAGTTGTATAAAGTCTCCCTGGCCGGTAGCAATATAATCTGATGCATTCACGCCTGCATAAGGGCGTTGCAGGTTTAGCTGTTCGTGCCAGCCACCGGTAACAGCAATATTATAACCATACGGCAGATCTTCGGTGGTGCCAAATCCATAGATGTATTGTGTCTTATAATAGTCCTGGCGGAAGAAAGTAAGCTGCCCTAAAACTGCCCGGGAGCTGTTAAAGATCGGATTGAACAGCGGACCGTTCGGTGTCATTACTTGCGGGGGTAATTGGGAAAAATCACGGTTGTAATATCGTATTGAAAAGAACCTTCTGTCGCGGATGGAGTTATTTGTGGATGTGAGCTTTTTGATACCGATGCTGTAACCGGCCCATGCGTCAAACAGGAAGTATTTATAAGGATAAACGATACTGTCAGGAGAGTAATATAGATTGAAGGACTGGTTTTCGCTTATCGTCAACCCTCCTGCAAACCTGGAGTAAGGCGATACCAGTTGTCTTGAAAGGGTAAGATATTCCGTCGACTCTTCCACATGTGTATACGGGCTTACATTCATTACACTATAGCCTACGGTAGCATCAATGTAGGAGTGCAGCACATTGTCTTTACGGTACAGTGCTCCGTATCCGAAATTGGGCTGGCGGTTGTAATCATATAGCCCGCTCACTTCCAGTCGCTGTGCCATGCCGGCGAGGTTGGCATCATACACATTTGCGTTAATATGGTTAAGCCCGTTAGAAGCCCCCCCTCCGCCTATACTGAATATGTCTTTAGTATAGATCGTAATATCCACAGAGTCCGGGTTATTGGGAATATCATCTATAATGATGCGGGCATCATGTATGAATTCCTGCGAACGGATGAACCTTTCATTATCCGCTATCGCGAATGGGTTGACCGGCGTGTTTTCTTTTATGAACAAATAATTCCTGATCACGAATTTTCTGGTGCTCTTATGCAGTCTGTTACCTGCCCTTGCAGCAAAGCTGCTATCGTGCTTGCTGGTATCTTCCAGGGACCGGTCGAAATTGAAGGTGTTAATGAAAATGTGCCGTATGATTTTTCCACGGTATGGCAAGTATGGGTCTTCGCTCTTTCCATTCAGGTAGCTGTCGTCCGGCCCGGCATCAGGTGATTTCTTTACTGAATTTACTGCCTGCTTGATCACATTATTCACAAACCGGTTATTGGTAAAGTGGAGTTTGTCTCGTGTGGCGGTGTCAGCTTCGTTTTTTTGCCCATATACACTACCTGCCGGCAGCAGGCCGGTTCCGATCAGTATCGGGACGATGAGGAGTATATAAGTTCTAAGCTTAGGCAATCTTATCTATTGGCAACTGCTTAATAATAGCTTTACCCTGCAACTTACAACATTCAAAAATCATGCGAGGAATACCGGTTAATTTAAAAATATGATTTTCATTAGTTGAATGTCAGAATTTGACTATTTAACGCTTTAACCGTTTAACTATTTAACCCTTTTAGCTAAATTGCGTTAATTACTCATCATGCGGCGGTATATAATTTCTTTTCTTTCTTCTCTTTTCTTTGTCGCCTCGCTGCATGCACAGTCGCCAAAGCGTGAGTTTCGGGCGGCATGGATAGCTACTGTAGCTAATATAGACTGGCCATCAAAGCCGGGCCTACCCGCCATAGAGCAGCAGCAGCAATTCATTCAGCGGTTAGACCAGTTGAAGGCAATGGGCTGCAATGCGGTTATCGTACAGGTAAGGCCAGTATGTGATGCCATTTACGATTCTAAAATTGAACCTTGGAGCCGTTTCCTTACAGGCAGGCAGGGGGAACCGCCATTCCCGTATTACGATCCGCTCCTGTTCATGATAGCAGAAACCCATAAACGCAATATGGAATTCCATGCATGGTTCAATCCCTATCGTGCATTGATGGACAGTAAAGTAAACCCTAACCCACCAAAGCATGTAACCCGCACTCATCCCGACTGGATCATAAAATATGGGGGTAAATCGTACCTGGATCCGGGTATTCCTGAAGTGCGCGAATATGTGATCGATGTGATATCGGATGTGGTAAAACGCTATGACATAGATGCCGTGCACCTCGACGATTATTTTTATCCTTACCGTGTGGCTAATGTGGAATTCGGTGATGCCAAAACTTATGCGAAATATGGTGGTGGGATGAATAAGGATGACTGGCGGAGGAACAATATTAGCCTGTTCATATCACTGCTAAATACCAACATCAAGCACCTGAAACCCTATGTAAAATTAGGCATCAGCCCCTTCGGTATCTGGCGCAATAGCGATAAAGACCCCAATGGCTCTGCCACAAAAGGTGGCCAGACAAACTATGACGACCTCTATGCCGATGTGATCATGTGGATGCAGAAAGGCTGGGTAGATTATCTCTTGCCACAGCTTTACTGGGAGCATGCAAGCCATGCTGCACCTTTCTCTGTGCTCTTGCCCTGGTGGTTTGGGCACTGCTATAAAAGGCATGTGTATTATGGCCTTGCGGCTTACCGTATGATGAATAGCGGCAGCGGCGCATGGTCGGGTGTAAAAGAATTAATGTGGCAACTGCATGATATCCGCAACCAATGCCCGAATTCAGGATATGCTTTTTTCAGCGCTGCCAGTTTCGACAAGATACGCGTTCCTATAAAAGACAGCCTGCAAAACAGTTTTGCGAAATATCCGGCACTTGTACCGGCTATGCCCTGGCTCGATAGTATCCCCCCTGCGGCACCTGCTCTGAAAATAATGTCATCTGCGGCAGGCGTGGTACTCAAATGGGAAGAAAGTAACCCGCAGAAAGAACCCATCCGCTATGTAGTATACCGGTTTGTAAATAATGAACCCGTAAACCTGGAACGCAACGACCGGATAGTTTCTATCCAGCAGGGCATGGAATATACCGACCCTGATGCAAAGCACT